>JAGWYB010000031.1 GCA_018969585.1 Actinomycetales bacterium
GAGAAGACTTGGGTGCCGATGGTTCCGGAGATTGCGATAAAGATAAGCGAGAGCGCGAGTACTACTTTGGCTCTTTTCGCAATTAAATGACCCAGTTTCTCAAACATTGATGGATAGTAAGTCATAATTAGACAATGAGCGAATTGATTCCCTCTGTAACGCAGGATGAAATCGAATTAGAGCCAGATACAAAAAGAGATCAAGAGATTGCTGACGATAAGCCGCCGCATCATTAATCGGTATTTTTTGCGGGTTTAGTCTCCGTCTTCGTTTCCGTTTTAGCTTCCGTTTTAGCTTCAGTTTTTGTTTCAGTTTTGGTTGTAGAAGTGGGCTTTTTCTGGGAGTCAGTCTTATAAAAACCGGAGCCTTTAAAAACAACACCTACGTTGCTATAGATCTTGCGAACTTTCTTACCGCATTGCGGACAGCTCTCAAGTGCCTTATCGGAAAAGGACTGTACGATCTCAAATTGGTGATCAGATTCGCATTGATACTCGTAGGTTGGCACAGCGTAATCTTAGGTTCATGAAAGGCCATTCGCGAATCGAGGCGAGATGCTATTTGATCCGATAAGCACTCTCGCGTCGCTACTCGCCGTTGCAATCTATTTCGCGCTGACCTTCATCTTTCCCGAAACAGAAGGAAATCTAAATGATTCTTCTCGGAAGATTCGAAAAGCGCTACTTCCGGTTCTAATTATTTGGCTAGTGACTTCCACTGGAAATTTAATTGCAACGCTGGCTAATCTTTTTGAAGTTGGCATCACTGATATGTTGGATTGGGTTTCAATCCGTTCTTACGTAATACAAACTTCTTTAGGACGTTTACAAGCGATACAGATTTTGGCATCAATTATTTTGATAATTTCATATCCACTTCTTCGCAAAGTAGGCGGCGCATTTATTTCATTTACTATCTCAATGGCTGGATTAGTCGCACCAGTATTTGAAAGTCATTCGGCGCAAGCGGGAAGCCATGGACTTGCTATTGGATCCCTAGTAATTCACGTAGTTGCAATTTCAATCTGGTTTGGTGGGGTCGCGGCGTTGTATTTCATGGACGCACAATCAAAAGTGATTGCGCTGCCACGAGTTAGCACAATTGCAACTTGGGCGGTCATTTCCATTGTCGCCTCGGGAGTTATAAATAGTTTACTTCGATTGGGTTTTACAAGTGCATGGTTTACGGCCTACGGATTAATGATAATTTCGAAAACCTTAATTCTTGGCGTTATTGCTTTCATTGCATCCCAGATAAGAAAAAATGTGGCTTCAGATAAATTAATCAGGTTTGAAAGCGCTTTATTGATTCTGATAATTTTGATTGGTTCACTTCTTTCTCGAGTAACTCCATTGATTGAAAAAGAGTTACCAATTGACCCGGCTCGCGATTTAGTTGGTGTCACGATGCCAGCAGCTCCCACCTGGCAGAGAGTATTTTTTGAATATGAAGCCGACGCCTTGATTTTAGGTGCACTGATTTTTGTGACGGCGCTTTACATTAGAGGCGTTGTTGTTTTAGTGCGACGGGGCGATCGTTGGCCGATTGGTCGAACAATTTCATTTGCTATTGGGATTTCGTTTTTAGATTACAGCACTAGTGGCGGATTGGGTCTCTACGGAATCTTCTCTTTCAAATATCACATGGTGGCGCATATGGTCTTGAGCATGATTGCGCCAATATTTATAGTACTGAGCGCTCCGATAACTCTTGCGCTGCGAACCTTGCCGCAAGGAAGAAGTAAAGAAGAGCGCGGACTCCGGCGCTGGTTTTTGTCGATGCTTCACTCAAGAGTTTCCAGTGTTTTTACACACCCAGTTACCGCGCTTGCGATTTTTGATGGGTCCCTTTTTGCTCTTTATTTCACGCCACTCTTTGGCGATTTAATGTCGAGCCATTTTGGACACCTAGTAATGAATCTTCACTTTATCGGAGCCGGATTGCTTTTCTTCTATGTAATAGTTGGCGTAGATCCGAATCCAAGGCGCACACACCATTTAGTCAGAATGGTGATTCTCCTTGCGGCCATGAGTATTCATGCATTCTTCTCACTCGCGTTGATGTCCTCTACAACTCTGATTGATGGCGGTTATTACGAAGCTCTGCAGCGTCCATGGGATAACAATTTATTGGCCGATCAGCGAACGGGAGCAAGTTTGGGCTGGGCGATGGGTGAAATACCGATAGTGATCGCATTCATCGCAACCTTCATACAGTGGCTTCGCAGCGATGCTCGTGAAGCAAAGCGAGCTGATCGAAATTCCGAGCGAGACCTCGCTGAATATAACGAGTACCTACGAGAACTCGCCGAACGGCGTAAGGACTCATAGGATTCAATACATGGATCAGCTATACAAACTTCCGGAAGAGTATGTCGCCCTCCGGGAATCGGTACGAGCCTTAGCTGAAAAAAAGATTAAGCCATTCGCTCATGATGTGGATGCGAATGCAAGGTTTCCTCAAGAAGCAGCTGATGCGCTACAAGCTGCTGATCTTGCGGCAGCGCATGTGCCAACTGAATTTGGGGGACAAGGCGCAGATGCTCTTGCAGTAGTAATAATCATTGAAGAAGTTGCACGAGTTTGTGCATCCTCTTCTCTGATCCCAGCAGTTAATAAATTGGGTTCGGTTCCGCTTATGTTGGGCGGATCTAAGGAACAGAAGAAGCGTTGGTTAAGCGAGCTTGTCAAAGGAAAAGGCTTCTCATATTGCTTATCTGAATCTGAAGCTGGATCCGACGCCGCAGCTATGAAGACTCGCGCAATTAAAGATGGCGATGGTTGGATTTTAAATGGAAGCAAAAAATGGATTTCGCATGCGGGCGTTTCTGAGTATTACACGGTCTTAGCGAGCACCGATCCCACTAAAGGCGCAAAAGGTATTACTGCCTTTGTAGTCGAAAAGAGCGATGCTGGGGTTTCATTCGGAGCGCCAGAGAAAAAAATGGGCTTTAAAGGATCGCCAACTCGTGAGGTCTATTTCGATAATGTGAAGATTGGCGATGATCGAAGAATTAGCGAAGTTGGTGCTGGCTTTTCACTCGCTATGCAGACGCTCAATCACACTCGAATAACAATTGCCGCTCAAGCTTTAGGTATTGCCCAAGGTGCTTTTGAAGCTGCAGCTAGCTATGCCAAGGAGCGTAAGCAATTCGGTAAATCAATTTTTGATTTCCAAGCCGTCCAATTCATGTTGGCAGATATGGCGATGCAAATCGCTGCCGCTCGCGAATTAACTTATGCGGCGGCCGCAAGAAGTGAACGAGGCGAGCGCGATTTAACATTCTTCTCTGCTGCATCTAAATGTTTCGCAACCGATGTTGCAATGCAAGTGACTACTGATGCGGTTCAAGTATTTGGTGGCTATGGATACGTTAGCGACCATCCAGTTGAACGGATGATGCGTGATGCCAAATTAACCCAGATTTACGAGGGTACGAATCAGATTCAACGCGTTGTTATGGCTCGTAACCTTAATTTAGATTAAATCTAATCAAACCAATCTCGGTAAGGGCGGCTGCTACTTTCTCATCATGTGCTTCAACTGGAAGTTTTTCTAGTATTTCGGATTGATTTATCAATGCAACGCTCCATCCGTTAAATCTAGCTAGAGCTCTATCAAAGGAACCACCACCTTGTCCAAGGCGGTTTCCAGATTTATCGATTGCAAGTGCAGGCAGAATCATGACATCGATTTCGCCCTCATACTCAGCTCCAACCGGTTCTTGAATTCTTCCGTTACTTTCCAGAGAATTTAAGTTTCCGTCCCACGGAACAAACTTAAGTGATTTATCACTTTGTATTCTAGGTAAGAGCAGCTTTCGTCCGGAATCCATAATTTCTTGATTGATATTCGAGGTGTCTGGTTCAGTTCCGTAAGAAAGGTAACTTGCGATTACATTTGCGCTCTTCATCTCTGGAACTGAAAACAACTCGGAAACTGCAAGACGATTTGATTGATTAACTCTTTCCTCACGAATTCGTTTTCGGATTTCATTCTTCGTGTTATCCACGGGATTAGCCTAGGTACAAAGTAAGGTTTAGGTATGAGTATCCGAGTCGCAGATCTTGCGGCGCAGTTATTGGCGCTATCTAAACCGCTGGCTGCCTTTGATATGCCGCTTTTAGATTCACATGGAGCAACTTTGGCTAGCGATGTCTCATTTAAGGATCGAGTGGTGCTTCGGTCGGGTTCTCGAATTCGAGCCACGCAGATAGGGCTCGCAGCTGCAATCGGTTTAGATCGCTTACCAACAAGGCCACAACCCAGAGTTGTAGTGGTATCGGTAGGTGATGATTTAGTTGAACCTGGAAGTCAATTAAGTGACTCCGAAGATGAGTTCGAAACTAACTCCTGGCTGCTAACTACCGCAGTCAAAGAGGCTGGTGGCGTCGGATATCGCGTGACCACGGTTCCGGAAAATTCAGAATCCTTAAAAGATGTTATTGAGGATCAATTAGTTCGCGCCGATTTATTGGTTATATGCGGTGAAAGTCATGACGAATCTTTCGCATCAATCTTTAAAGTAATTAAAGAACTTGGTGAGGTTCAAAGCGTTATGCCGAATATTGAAGCAAGCGGTGCGCATGCATTTGGAACAATTGGCCCAGATAAAACACCAATTGTTGTTCTTCCCGGCGATCCCATAAGCGCTTACATTTCTATGGAGTTGTTTATACGTCCGATGATTCGAAACATGTTGGGTTTGAACGATATTCACCGACCCATTGCCCGGGCTACGTTAACTAACGAGATTGAGAGCTCGCCTGGTAAACATTCATTTATTCGCGCATCGCTAAATGGAGATAAACCAGAGAGAAGATTGGTAACAGCGCTTGATAATCAAGATGACTTAGTAACGCTCTCGGATGCGACTGGATTGATAGTAATGAATGAAGAAACTACAAGATTGAAAGCAGGTGAAGAGGTAGACGTTCTTCTTCTAGAACGTCGCTTCAATTAAATGGCTGCCTGGCCGATTGAATTAAAAAGTGGCGAAATAATTCTGCGGCCGTTGCGATATCGCGATAGAAACGCCTGGCTCTCCATCCGACGTAAGAATCGCACCTGGCTAACGCCTTGGGAGGCAACTTCTCCTTTAATGGAAGAACAGAAAGCGCCACCTACTTACTTTGAAATGGTGCGATACCAGAGAGCTGAAGGTCGAGCCGGCCGACTTTATTCATTCGCCATCTGGCATAAGAACGAATTGATCGGCCAAATTACTTTAGGAGGCATTTCTTATGGAGCTTTCAGAGGTGCCCATATTGGTTATTGGATAGATGAATCACATGGCAATAAAGGGATTACAACGAGAGCAGTAATTGAAGTGACTAGATTCGCCTTTGAATCCTTACGATTACATCGAATTGAAATTGCGTTAAGACCTGAAAATGGTGCGTCAAAACGTGTAGCGGAAAAAGCTGGCTATTTATTTGAGGGATTGCGCCCCCGATTCCTTCATATTGATGGTGATTGGCGAGACCATATTGTCTTCGTGAAAGAAAACACGAACGTTTAGATAATAGGGAAATACCCGAAAAGTCCGAATCTTGGATTTAGGGTTGTCCTCCATGGGCTCCGGTCTCATCTACTTGATCATCGTCGGTATGTGGGTCGCCTATTTTCTACCTCGCTGGATAGCAAACCACGAAGAAGTATCTGGAAAATCAATTGAAAAATTTGCTTCCACAATGAAAGTTGTCGGTCGGACAGCGGGTAATGAAACTGTTGAAATTGAAGAAGTAAAGCGTCGTCACGCTAATCAACTTGCTGTTAGAAGAATTCTATTCTCATCAATCGTTGCGCTCACACTGATTATTTCAATTCTTACATTATTAGGAATTTTTGCACCAATAATTCTTCTCATGCCGTTATCTGCCTTAGTGCTTTACACAGTTCATGCTCGACACCAGGTAGCGGCAAATATCGAAGAGTTAACTCGCGCATATAGCGCACAATCTGAGCGTCCGCGAGACAAGTATCGAGAGTTAATTGCGCGCTCTAAACGAATTTCTTATTCTAAAGCTGAAGTTAGCGATGAACATTGGACTCCGCTAGCAGATCGATTATCGCAGGCTGAGAGTGAATCTCATGGAATAACAATTATCCCTAAAGGCATTGCTGGCCGAATGGATACATGGAGTCCCGTTGAAGTTCCGTTACCAAGTTACATAAATGCCCCAAAGGCTGCGCCGCGAAGAATTATTGATCTTACGATTCCAGGAGCTTGGAGCGAGGATCAAGAGCGACTTCTACAAGAAGTGATGAAGTCATCTCCAGATGAAATATTTGATCAAATAATTGCGGACGAGGTTGAAGAACAAATTCGCATCAACCGAGCCGCAAATCAGTAGTTAAATCCAGCTGGCAAACCACATTCGAGCGGACCAAGCGTCATAACTTAAGATTGTCCCCAGATAAATTGGAAGATAATATATAAATACGAGGGTAGTTAAAGCTAGCCCGGATTGAACCGCTAATTCGCCATACTTTTGGCCCGATTCTGTCTTTAGAAATACATAAATGGTGTAGCAGATAGAAAGAATTAGAAAAGGTTGCAGAGTTATTGCGTAAAAATAGAAAGTTGTGCGATCAGGAATAAGTAGCCAAGGAAGGTAATTGGCGGCAAAGCCAACAATTATGAAACCTGCCACCCAATCTCGACTTTTCAGATATTTGAAAGTAATGAGCAATGCAATAATCCCAACCCACCAAATAATTGGCGTCCCTAGCGCGAGGATCTCTCTTGAACATTCGCTAGCCCCACATTTAGGACTCTCATAGAAGAAAGAAGTTGGACGTCCGAGGTAAAGCCAACTCCAAGGGCTGGCTTGATATGGATGATCGGTATCCAAATTTGCGTGGAAGGAAAGAATGCTTCGGTGGTATTCAAAAAGAGCGAGTATTGGATTCGTTGATGTCGATCGGTCGTAACCCTGGTCAGACCGAAACCATCCAAACCAACTTGTTAGATAAACAAAAGGAATCGCTAGAAGATAATTTAAAATCACCTTACGTTCTTTAATCAAGAGATAAACTAAAATTGCCAAAATTACAAAAAGCGCGTTCCATTTTGTAGAAAGTGCTAGTCCCAAAAAAAT
>JAGWYB010000032.1 GCA_018969585.1 Actinomycetales bacterium
ACATCCTTTTCGATTCAATTACCTTTTATCTTGGAGGGTATATTCGCATCTTTAGTTGGTTGGAGCTTTAGCGTTGGACTTCTCTCTGGTCTGAAATATGTGATTGATGATCGAATAGCGCCGTTACTATCATTCACAAATTTCTTTACCTGGAACGATGTTTGGCTGAGCTCCGCATACTTACTTGGCACAGGTTTACTAGTAGCGACCGTAGCCTCTACTCTTACCCTTAGAAAGTATCTGAAGGTCTAATTAAGCACTCGATAGAGTCGCCCAGCAGATAATTTAAAGTCCTAGGGGAGTCCTCGTGTCCAGAGCCGCGAATCGTCGCAAAAAAACGATTCGATCTGGCATGACCGCTAGCTCAAAAACTCGCTCGGGAGTAGTTAGGCCAATCGAGAAAGCTAAACCAGCCGAAACATCTAAACCTGCCGAAACCGGTAAATCAAGAAGCCGCGAAAATTCATCACGGCCGAAAAACGAAGTATTAGCAGGCGCCTCTTCAACAAAGAATCAAGAGAGAAGTGAGCAGATACGCAACTCTATTCTCATAGTTTTTTCGCTTGTCCTCACATTAGTGATTGGAATTGGCATAGGAAGTAGAGATAGAGATTCGGTAGTTGATAGCGCTATTAATCTACTAACAGAAAATGCGCCAATTGAAATTAGTAGACAGGCGCTAGAACGCGCAGCGATTGAGGGAGCACTTAAAGCCTCTGGTGATCAGTGGGCAAACTATTTTCCTTCGTCTGCGATAGATAAATTAGAAGAGAGAAATTCCAATATTTTGACTGGCATTGGGGTCACTTTAAAGAAAGCCAGGTCAGGAGCCATTGAAATTGTTAAGGTTATTAGCGGCACAACTGCAGAAAAAGCAGGTTTGCTTGCTGGTGATCAGATTCTTGAGGTTAATGAGACTGATGTACAAGGTGCATCGCTAGCGACAGTTGGCGCTTTGATTCGCGGCGAGATAGGTCGAGAACTACAGCTGCGAGTGCTAAGAAATTCTGAAAAGATTGAATTTAGCGTTGCGACCGAGCGAGTAAATTTAAATACGGTTGAGGGCTCGCAAATTGATAACGGAGTTGCTTATCTAGCAATTACAAATTTCGCCTCGGGAACTGCTGATGAAGCTAAAAGCGCAATCTCGAGTTTGGATTCTCGTAACGGAGTGATTATCGATTTAAGAAACAATCCAGGAGGACAAATCCAAGAGGCTGTGAATGTTGCAGAAATTTTTATTGGCAATGGATTGATAACTTCATACAAAGTTTCGGGCGAAGAGCGGGTCTTCAATGCTAGAAATAGAAATCCGATTCTTTCGCCAATTGTTGTAATGATAAATCGCGGAACATCAAGCGCCGCTGAACTGCTTGCCGCCGCTATCCAGGATAGAAATCGTGGGGTTGTAATTGGAGAACGTTCATATGGAAAGGGTTCTGTACAAGACTTTGTAACTCTTCAAGATGGCTCGAAAATTGAGCTTACGGTCGCGCTTTACCTAACCCCATCTGGTCGGACAATTGAGGGTGTTGGCGTGACGCCTGATCTCGTTGTGAAAGCAGAAGATTTGAACTTAAAGGCGTTACAAATCCTTGGCGGGCTTTCGGAGCTAAATCAGCCAGTCAATGAGTGAGACTCAATAAAAAGCCTCTAAAGTTGAATTGCCATAACCGAAATTATTGAACAAATTTGATTACCCTTAGAGCGTGATCTCAGCGAGCAAAAGAGCTAACGAATTTATGGTGAAGTAGCCGTGGTTAAAGAGACTGGGCGGAAGTTAATCGCTCAAAATAAAAAAGGTCGCCATGATTATTTTATTGATGAGGTTTTTGAAGCAGGATTAGTTCTAATGGGCACAGAAGTTAAATCTCTAAGGGCAGGTAGAGCGACTCTCACGGATGGATATGCCTCCATAAAGGATGGCGAACTTTGGCTGAGCGGCGTTCATATTCCCGAGTACAACGAAGGTTCTTGGACGAACCATGAACCAAGACGTGAGAGAAAACTTTTGATGCATAAGCGAGAGATGATCAAGTTGATTGGGAAATTAAAGGAATCAGGCCTGACGTTGATTCCGCTCTCACTCTATTTTAAGGATGGCAAGGCCAAAGTCGAGATGGGGTTAGCGCGAGGCAAAAAGGCACATGACAAGCGCGCAACACTCATGGAGAAGCAGGCAACGCGTGAAATAAATAGAGAACTCTCACGGCGCTCGAGTGGTAAAAACGCCTACTAGTAGCTCCGTTTTATGCGCGATTAACTTCACCTTCGGTTTCTGCCGTACAATCGCAGATTGCTTCTAATCCACATAGGTGAAAACTCAAGAAGTTCAACCTTGGGGGTGAACGGTCTCGACTTCGATTGTTGAGCCAGGGGAAGCGGGCCGAGGAAGCCGGGATGATCTCGTTAACCACAAAAACCCGCGCATAAATACAGACGCAGATAAAACTTCGTCTGATTTCGCTCTCGCTGCCTAAGCGAGCTCCGAAATCCGTTGCCCTGAGCGCGCCTTCGACTCAGGAACCAACGTCGTAAGAGGGCTTACCAACCGATAACGTTGTGATTATCGGACGGGACATCTAACACAACTGCGTTCGTCGGTTACTCGTGTGCGTGAGAACCGGGACAGAGAAAGCGTTTAGCACACTACGCCCGTAGAAGCCCTGTATCAGTGTCGAAGGACCCGGGTTCGATTCCCGGCACCTCCACCATGTTTATCTAAATGATTTATCTAAATACTTTTTCTAATTCGACGAATTCTCATAACGGATAGAACTCCGGTAACTAAACCAGTTATACCAATTAATGTTCCACCGCGACTTACATTCAAAATCAATAAATAACCTCCCACAATCATCGAGAGGATTGCGAGATAAATCAGGAGAAATTGAGTAATTCGATTCCTTTTTACGAAAGGTAAAAAAGTCAGAATCAGCGCCAATGGTCCACCAAACATTGCCGGGAAAACAATCAAGCTCACGGTCAAAGCCAACGACTCCATAGCAAATGATATCTCTGGGCAAGCGCTCTTTAACTAGTTATTAATGACCACTTCTTTCTTGGACAATTCCAGAGTCCCAACTATCCACTAGATAGTTCCCGAAGTTCCTTTGCGCGTTTTTCTGGGAGACCTATGGGACGAGCTGGAACAAAGTAGCTCTTGCCTGCAGGTGACATCCAGTTACAGGATCCATCTTCGAAACTCTCCAATTTCCATCCACCGTGAGTTTTTAGTCGATGGTGACGCCGACATAAAAATCCAAGATTTCCGGGACGAGTTTCACCGCCATCATCCCAACTTTTTGCGTGGTCAATATCGCCGATACGAGCAGGTTGGCTGCAACCGGGGAATCGGCAGATGCGATCTCGTGCGGTTAGAAAATCAATTAAATATTGTGATGGGAGATAACTATCGCGCCCCATATCCAATAAGTTTCCAGTCAACGGATCGGTTATGAATTTTCGCCACTTTCCATCCGCAGCAAGTTGTCGAGCAAGAGAGGCAGGAATTGGGCCGTGACCTTCTAGCTCACCAGGGTTATTTGCTAGACCGAGAAGAGTTGGAAGATCTATCGTTACGTTTATTGACACCGGGCGTCGGTTAGAGGTAATTTCTTTCGAAGATCGACCGAGAAAATCAGTTGCAATCAAAGTAAGAGCATCTGCTCGCTTCATATCGATTGTCATTGGCCCTTGAGCAATTTGTTCACCATTTTCAGCTCTAGAATCAAAAATCTCCACCATCGTATTTATCGCCAGGTAGAGAGTCTGAGCGTCTTCGGCCGGGAGTAGAGCGATTACATTCGACATCCCATCACCTTCGGGATAAATCCGAACATTTCGCGTCTCGCGCGCTTTCGCAACAACTTCTTCGAGCGTCTCTGGTGCATATTGGGCAAAAAGAGTTCTTAGTTTTTTGCCAACTTGTGCCGCAGTGTGGAATTCGGAGTGCGATAAAGCCTCACTCTCAATTAGAGGCAATATGTCGGGGGATACGCCGCGAGATAGCGCATCTGCAGTCTCTCTCGCAATTAAATTTGCGTGAGATGAGGAGATTTCGCCAGAAGCAAGGGCGTTACAAGTTTCTGGAAGATAGTTCGATAGCGTCCGGGCAACGTCAATTCTAAGTTGGGCAGTGTTAGGGGAGAGCCGTAACGCTGTAGCGACATCCTCGCGTTCCGCTTCATCAACCCCTTCCCACATATTCTCATTTGCGCTGGGCTCCGCACCAGCAATAGCCAAGGTAGCCTCTTGAATCAATGAGTAAAGCCAGGAGTACTGTTTTTCAAGCGCAGCAAGGTAGTCAATTTTGCCGTTCTGGGTTAATCCCTTCGGGTTTATTTTTAGGAGTTTGCCAAGATTTTCATATCCGCCAGGACGCGCTTGGATACGGATAATCTCATCGAGATCACTTCTACAGTCGAAATCTGGTTTAGAAGTTTCAGTTATTAGCGGCGACATAAGAGGAATCATCTAGAGTCTCACTGACAGTTTTTGGAACTTAAGCAATTTAAAGTCTAATTGTGGAAAACTTTTACAAATTTTTTAAAGCAGAGACGACTTTTGTAAGCGAAGCCTTGGCATCCCCGAATAACAAAGTGGTCTTGGCATCAAAGAGAAGTTCATTCTCGATTCCGGCAAATCCAGGTCGCATCGAGCGCTTTAAGAAGATGACATTTCCAGCCTGCGCTACATCAAGAATTGGCATTCCGTATATCGGACAACCGGGCGTCGTCTTTGCTGCAGGATTAACAACGTCATTGGCGCCGATGATTAAAGCTACATCTGTCTGCGGGAATGTGGGGTTAACTTCTTCCATCTCAGATAATTGTTCGTAAGGAACATTCGCTTCCGCTAAGAGCACATTCATATGTCCTGGCATTCGCCCCGCAACCGGATGAATCCCGTAGGCCACATCGATGCCTTTAGCAGAGAGTAGATCAGCCAACTCGCGTACCGTGTGCTGTGCCTGCGCGACTGCTAAACCAAATCCCGGAACGATTACAACTCGTCTCGCATAATTTAAGAGAATGGCAACATCATCTGGCGTTCCCGATTTAACTGGGCGATTTTCTGCCGCTGCAGAGCCAATCTGGGGCTTTGCCGTAAAGGCTCCGAAAAGTGTTCCAAATAGGGAGCGACCCATCGCCTCTGCCATCAATCTCGTCAAGATTGTTCCTGATGCGCCAACCAAGGTACCTGCGATGATCAACAAGGTCGCTTGCAATACATAACCGGAAGCCGCAACAGTTAAGCCGGTAAAGGCATTTAATAAAGAAATAACAATAGGCACATCGGCGCCGCCAACTGGGAGTACAAATAGCACTCCGAAAATCAGAGATAAGAGCGCTAAAACTAAGAGCGGTGTAGTGCCAAGAGCTGCGACAACCCAACCAGATACTCCTAAGACTCCCGCCAACGTCGCCGCAATTACAAAACGACCGCCAGGAAATACCACCGGAGCAGTAGTCATTAATTCCTGTAGCTTTAAAAATGTAATAATCGATCCCGAGAATGAAACGCAACCTACGATAACTGTAAATACGGTTGCGATAACTACTGCAAGCGAAGCGTTTTCGCCCAATTTCATATATTCAACTATCGCCACCAACGCCGCCGCGCCACCACCAACACCGTTAAATAAGGCAACCAATTGCGGCATCGCAGTCATTTGAACTTTGCGAGCTGCCGGAACGCCAATGACAACACCGAGTGCAATCGCTCCAATAATCCAAAGTAAATTTCTTCCTTCATTTTCAGAGCGGAAGAAAACTAAGATTGTTGCGATACCAGCACCTAGCGCTCCCAAAAGATTTCCGCGTCTAGCAGTTCTTGGATGCGAAAGGCCTTTTAGCGAAAGAATGAAGCAGACACCCGCAAGTAGTCCAATTAAGTCATAGAGAAACGGGCTCATTTATCACCCTTTGACTTTGTCGAGCCATCCTTGGACTTACCCTTAAACATTTCCAACATGCGATCTGTTACGACAAATCCGCCAACCATATTCACGGTTGCAAGGATTATTGCTGCTACCGAGAGACCAAGTTCAAGCGGAGTCTCAGAGTGATCGGCAACAATAATTGCGCCAACCAAGATAACCCCATGAATTGCATTAGCGCCACTCATAAGTGGCGTATGTAAAGTTGAAGAAACTTTCGATACGACTTCAAAACCCACAAATATCGCGAGCACAAAGATAGAGATTATGGCAATCGCTTCCATTATTTTGCTCCTTTCGGAGTTCTTAAGGCGCCATCATGAGTTAGGGCTGCGGCATCGATAATCTCATCATTAAAATCAACATTAATTGCGCCATCTTTAACCATTAACAGAAGCAGATTAACGACATTACGTGCATAAAGAGATGATGCATGGAACGGTAGTTGACTTGGAACATCTTTGCCGCCCCAGATAATCAAACCGTTATCCGTTGTTATTACCACTCCGGCAACGGAGCCTTCAACATTTCCGCCGGACTCTGCGGCGAGATCTACAATCACCGAACCATTTGCCATATTTGCGTACATTTCTTTTGTTACAAGACGCGGCGCAGGCCGACCTGGAACGGCTGCGGTTGTGATTAGTACATGTGACTTTTCAATAAATGGTTTTAATAGTTGGCGCTGTTTCTCAGCTCGCTCTTCGGTCATTTCTCGAGCGTAGCCACCAGCGCCCTCTAGCGCCTCTAACTCCAGTTCAATAAACGTTGCGCCCATCGATTTAACTTCATCTGCGGAAGATGGTCTGACGTCATAAGCGGAAACAACTGCTCCTAAACGTCGTGCTGTAGCAATTGCTTGCAATCCGGCAACACCTGCTCCTAAAACTAGAACATTTGCTGGCGTAACCGTGCCAGCAGCTGTCATCAAGAGAGGAAAGAAACGAGGAGATAACTCGGCTGCGACGATCGCGGAGCGATAGCCAGCGCAGAGCGCCTGTGATGTCAGAGCATCCATTGATTGCGCGCGCGAGATTCGCGGAACTAATTCAAGCGAGAAAGCGGTAACTCCAGCATTTGCGGCCGCAT
>JAGWYB010000033.1 GCA_018969585.1 Actinomycetales bacterium
GCCAACGAGTAAATTGATCTAATACCCAGATTCCACTCTGGCGTGAACCATTACCGCTCTTTCCGTTTCCACCGAATGGGAGATGAGCCTCTGCTCCCGATGTTGAATTATTAACTGAGACCATGCCAGCGGAAATACCTTCTCTAAATCGCCAGACATTTTCGGGATCTCGAGTGTAGATCGCTGAAGATAACCCATAGCCATGCCCATTGGATAAATCCAAGGCTTCATCTAAATTCTTAAATTTACCGACGGTAACAAGCGGACCAAAAGTCTCGGTCCGATAGAGCTCATCTTCGAATTTCAAACCTGAAACGATTACTGGATGCGCAAAGACGCCACTTTCCGGATCGCCTACAAAACCTGCTCGAGGATTCGATTTAGTTATACGGCCGGTTGAAGTCGAACCTGAAACCTTATGGTGACTCTGAATCATTTCAAGGTGTTTAAGATGATTTTCTAAGTATTTTTCACTAATCATGGGTCCATAGAGCACATCAGCAAAGGGATCGCCAACTTTGGCAGATTCGACAATTTTTGAATAGCGTGCGAGAAATTCATCGTGGATAGATTCATGCAGCCAGAGAGTTCCGAGTGAAGTACAACGTTGACCTGCGGTGCCAAACCCGGCAAAGAGAGCGCCATCTAACGCTAGATCCAAATTTGCATCAGGCATAACAACCATCGGATTCTTTCCGCCTAGTTCTAAGCAAGCGCTTTGTACATATTCCCCAGCTTTAGCGCCAATTCTTCTGCCAACTTCAGTTGAACCAGTAAAACCAATTTTGTTTATTAGACCTTTTGCTAATCCGGACTCCATTGCTTCAAATGTCGTTGCCCCATCTGCAACCACAGTAATCAGAAGATCTTCTGGAATTCCGCCGGCATGAAATAACTTAGTAAGAGCTTGTGCAACCGCTGGAGTGAATTCAGAGGGCTTCCAAACTACAGAGTTTCCAGCGAGTAGGGCTGGTACTAAATACCAAGAAGGAACCGCTGCTGGAAAATTTCCAGCGGTTATTATGAAGACGCTGCCAATAGGCATTCGATAGGTAAATAGATTCTTATTCGGCATTTCGCTTGGGACGGTTTGACCATAAAGTCTGCGCCCTTCGCCAAGGAAGAAATCGCAGGTATCGATTACCTCTTGTACTTCACCAAGAGCTTCCTTGAATACCTTCCCCATCTCTTTAGTAACAAGCTTCGAGAGATTCTCCTTGTTTTTTTCTACCAGCCGTCCCACATTTGCAATTACTCTGCCGCGCGCTGGCGCAGGAATCGCAGCCCATTTCCGCTGCGCGTTTTTGGCGCGTTCTAGCGCGGAAATGATCTGAGCACTCGTTGAGCCAGAAGTCTTGGCCACGATTTCAGAGAGATTTGCGGGGTTCTTCGAGATGAAATCCATTCCAATATCTAACACTAAAGAATTAGAAAAACCTAGCAATTTTCATACACAAGAGATGGATGCGGGTGATGGGCTATTGTGAGAATGTGAATCAGGAGCGCACGGTTGCTGCAGCAATTTTGGATATGTTAGCGACACAGCGAATCGAGGTTGCATTTGGAATTCCAGGAGTGCACAACCTCGCATTCTGGAATGCATTAAGCGCTAATCGAACAAATATTGTTGGCGTAAGACATGAACAAACTGCAGTTTACGCAGCTGATGGAAACTTTAGAGTTACTGGAAAACTTGGAGTAGCTGTGACTACCACTGGACCGGGGGCTGCAAATACTCTCGGCGCCTTTGGCGAAGCAGCAACCTCAAATTCAGCGGTCCTGGTAATTTCATCTGAAGCACCGATATCGCTGCGTAATCCGGAAATGTCGCGTGGACTATTGCATGAAATGAGCAATCAAAGCGCACTCTTTGCGCCGCTAGCCAAGAAAATTGATGGAAAGCCGCTTGCCATATCTGTAACAGACGCACAATCTGCAATCAGCGCTGCAATTTACTTAATTGAGAAATTGCAAGAAGCACCGAGAGGTTGCGGGTATTTAGGTATCCCAGCTGATGTTTTGAGTCAACCAGCTCCAACGATGATTTCCAAAGTTTCAGATTCCGTACCACTTGAGGACCTATCTCAATTAAGGGAAATTACTAATTCGATTGAACTAGCAGAACGAGTCGCAATCTGGGCAGGCGGGGGAGCCGTCGAACATTCAGATGCACTTACTGCGCTTGCAGAACATTTAGGAGCTCCAATATTCACATCATTTGCCGGACGCGGAGTTGGCGCAAAGAGCAAAAATTACCTAACCGCTCCAGTCCATGAACCTGAGATTGCAGCACTTCTAAGCGAATGTGATCTTTTATTGGTATTTGGAAGCGAATTAGATGGGATGAATACTAAAAATTGGTCTCTGGAACTTCCTAAAGAAGTAGTAGTAATTGATCCCGCGCCAAAGAAGCCATCGTTAAATGCCAAAACAAATCGATACCTTAAAACTGCAAATTTTCAATTGATCTGTCAAGAGTTCAAAAAAGTTATTTCCAAATCTAATTGGCGAGATTATTCGGAAATTTGTGGCGCTGTTAAGTCACGCCTTAAGGAAAGCGATTTGGAGAAGGATGGAATTTCGCTAGTTACAGCGATCGACGAGAGTTGGAGCCAAGAGCATCCTGTTTTCTGCGATATGGCCGTAAGTGGCTACTGGGTCGGTGTTTACGGATCTCACCTAAGGGCGAAGCGAAACGCATATCCGGTCGGTTGGGGAACGTTGGGCTTCGCTCTACCAGCAGCGATTGGCGCAGCAACAATATCGCCGACTCTTGTTGTGTGTGGCGATGGCGGACTTGCGTTCGCACTTGGCGAGTTGGCAACAATTCAACAAGAAGAACTTCCGATAACTATTCTGCTTAATGATGATGGTGGTTACGGAATGCTCCGCTACGATCAAAAAATAATGCACCATCCAGAACGCGGCGTGGATTTGTTTAATCCAAATTGGGAAAAGTTAGCTGAAAGTTTCGAGTTAGGATTTCAGGAAGCTACTCTTGCCAACTTAGCTAATGCGATTAGACAGGGCGAGAAGTCAAGAAAACCAAATCTCATTCTGTTGAAAGAAAAGCTATATCCACCTCGAAGCACCTCTCCGAGATGGCGCGAGGCTAATTAGTTAAACCGGCCTGAACTACGAAGAAATAAATAGTCAAAGCAACAGAAGCCCAAAGAAATCCGCTCCACCAACTTTGGCTCAATTTGACCTTATACGTATCCCAATTCACTTTGGCAAGATTTTTATCTGATTTAACTTTATTGCGATAAGTGAAGACCATATATCCCGCAACCAATACTGCCCAAATAAACATAAATCCACTTCTCATGGGATGAACCTACCTTAAGATTTAGAGTTCTTTATAAAAAATAGTCGTTGCCACGAGATTTCCGGAGGGTTCGGCAGCATATTTTGGTATCGATCCAACTCTCTGCCATCCCCAATCTTCATATGTTTTTTCTACCAAATAGTCGGTCGCAGAATCCAAGTAAAGAAGATTTAAACCCATATTTCTCGCAGCTTCGCAGGCATAAGCTTCTAATGAAGTGCCTATTCCCATTCTTTGATTACTCGAATGGACTAAGAGTTTTCGAAATTCACCTCTGTGCAGGCCATTAGTACGGCTTTCTCTTGTGATTATGACAGTGCCGACAATTTCATTTTCATCCCAAGCGCAGATAATTAAGTTATCGGGTCTCTGTATTTCGTTCGCCCAGAAATCCCGAAACGAAGCATCGCTATCGGAGGCAAGAAAGCCGATTGAGTAGTTGTTTGTGATGGAATCACGCAGTATAGAAACTAAATTGTCCAATACTTCATCAGCTCGACGCTTATCAGTCGCGAGATCACCAATTCGAATCGGCATAGTTGGATAGTTTAAGGGTGGCCATAGAATAGGAAGCATGGTGCGAACCGTCACAGGCGAAGAGATAAATGAACTCTGTGACCTTAAGGCCGTGATGGAATCTCAGTCCAAGGTTTTTAAGAATTTTGCAGAAGGTAAAGCTTTCTTGGGGCCACGAGCCGTGCTTTCCCAAGGAGAAAATGCACAATTCTCATATCTAGCGAGAGCTTCAAGTGCTGGCCCAACTATCGTGAAATTTGGAACAGTTTTCCCAGGGAATGCCGGCAGTAGTTTTCCCGTAGTTCAGACATCAATTCTTGTCTTGAGTCCTGAAAACGGATCAGTTGAATACTCTTTTGATGGTGAGACTGTGACGAAATTGCGGACGGTGGCTGCGAGTATGGTCGCGGCAAAAACGCTAGCAAGCCCAGAGATAAATTCAATCGCAGTCGTAGGGCTCGGCCATCAAGGCCTCGCGCATGCGAAGGCTTTTCGAGAACTTTATCCTCATACTAAGTTAATCGGTGTTAGCAAAGAAGCGAAGCCCAATGATGTATTTGATGAAGTCACAACTGATATCAAGAAAACTCAAGATGCTGAATTAGTTCTGTTAGCGACTAGTTCTACAAATCCGGTGATGCGCGAGATTAATCGCGGCGTTACCGCGCTCTCAATTGGCTCATTTGCACCCAATAGAAGTGAAGTTAGTGCCGAGGCGGTTAAGAGCGCAGACCTTATAGTGGTTGATGATGTATTAACTTCTAAGAGCCAATGCGGATCGATTATCAATGCAAATCAGGATGATCGATTAGAAGTCGAATCACTCGGGAACATAATTCTCTCGGGGAAGTCTAGAGCTGACGAAAATCAACGGATTTTCTACTTCAGTGTAGGTTTAGGAATTCAAGACGCTGCGCTTGTCGAACTAATCTTGGAGCGACTCTGATGATAAACGAAGCTAAAGAAATCCTTACCTCGCATTGGAGAAATTCTTCGGATGTTTCACCCTTGACTGGTGAGCGCGATCTGAACTTTGAAGTAAAAAGTGATCCGAAGAGAGTTTTGAAGATATACCCAAACGCTTCAACAGCGGATGTAGAGTTTCTAAGATTGCAAGATAGAGCGCTCCTTTCATTGGAGGGTATGGGAATTACACCGGTGCCACTTCCTTCCGATTCTGGGGCAACGACGATTCAAGTCCAATTAGGTGCAGTACGCCTTCTCACTTGGCTAGAAGGCGAGATGTGGGCTGAAGCATCCTCGCGAGACATTTCTGAACTCGGAAAGAGCGTCGCATTAGTTGATAAACACTTAGCGCAGCTTCAATTATCGAATCGCGAGATTGAAATTCTTAAGAGAAATTTCATCTGGAATATGCTGCAAGCAGAAGAAATACAATCTCGTATCCAATTAATTTCGGATGAGAAATTGCGGAATCAGGTGGCGTCAGCAATCTCTGAATTTAAAGAGAAGTTACTGCCTAGATTAAACAAGATGAAACCACAATTGATTCATAACGATGCAAATGACTGGAATATCGTATGTGGAGATAAAATTAGACTAATCGATTTCGGTGACATGATTCTTGCGCCTCGAGTAGTGGGTCTTGCTGTTGCAGCTTCATATTTAGCGCTTGACTCAAATGATCCCGTGTTTGAAATTTCAAAATTGGTGCGCGGATATCACTCTATTGCTCCACTATCGCTGGAAGAGCTGGATTTACTCGTACCTCTAACAAGGATACGTATCGCTATGAGCATCGCAAATGCAGCCCTACAAATTTCACAAGATCCGAATAATGCCTATCTCAGCATCAGTCAGAGTAAGACACCGAGCGCCTTAGCGAGACTAGCGACTGTCGATAGGAACTACTCAAACTTTCGCCTTAGAAATGCAATTGGGCTAGAGGCCAATCCAAACGCCAAGAAGGTTCGCAATTACTTAAGTCGAAAACTCGAAATTCACGATGTAGTTGCACCACCACTGAAGAAGGCGAAAAAAGTTTGGATTGATTGGTCGATTGATAATCCTAAACTTCCTCGAAGCAGCTCCGAGATTGCGTCAATTCTTAAGGAATCCGGAGCAACTGTTGGAATCGGTAGATATTGTGAGAATCGCTGGGTTTACGAGAGCTCAGATTTCGATAACGCCGATTCAAACGCTCGAACCTTTCATCTCGGTGTGGATCTCTGGATGGAAGTAGGTGCGCCGGTATATGCGCCGCTAGATGGCGAAGTTGAACTCTTTAACGATAATGCAAAGCATTTGGATTATGGACCGGTTGTAATTTTGCGCCACAAATGTGATGACGGTACTCCGTTTTGGACACTGTATGGCCATCTCTCCAAAAAATCACTTGCGAATTGGCAGGTGGGTAAAGTTTTCAAAGCCGGAGAACTTATTGGCTGGATGGGAGATGAGAGTGAAAATGTTGGCTGGCCTCCTCACGTTCACTTCCAACTGCTAACCGACTTATGTGGCATGGGAATCGATATTTATGGCGTGGCTCCACGAGAGGAAGTGTCGCTCTGGCGCGGAATCTCATTAAATCCTAATTTGATATTGCGGATCCCAGAAGGGGTCGACGCGCACAGTCGAATAAGCGGGAGCTCCATTAAAGAGGAGCGATTGGTTGCAATTGGCCGAAATCTCTCACTTAATTTCAAGAAACCACTGCATATTGTCGCTGGTGAAGGCGCCTATTTAATTGATGAATCAGGTAATCGCTATCTAGATCTGGTAAACAACGTAGCTCACGTTGGCCATGGCCATCCGCGGCTGGTAGCCGCCGCCGCTAAGCAGATGGCAACTTTAAATACAAATACGCGATATTTGCATCAATCAATTATTGAATATGCCCGGTCACTAGTAAGCACCCTTCCCGATCCGCTCTCAGTTGTCTATTTCGTGAATAGCGGAAGTGAAGCCAATGATTTGGCTATTCGGCTCGCAAAGGCTCATACAAAGAGAAGTGGATTTCTCTCACTTAATCATGCTTATCATGGACATACCGATAGCGTCGTTGAAATCAGTCCTTATAAGTTTTTTGGAAAAGGTGGCGCAGGTAAACCAAGAAATGTAAATGTTGCAAAGCTTCCTAATCTATTCCGTGGTGACTTCAGAGGC
>JAGWYB010000034.1 GCA_018969585.1 Actinomycetales bacterium
CTCATATTTAGTTCTAGATTCAAAAGCTGATCTCGGAGTGATGATTAGCGCTTCGCATAATCCGGCATCTGATAACGGAATTAAGTTTTTTGCTCGCGATGGAAAAAAATTAGCTGATTCTGTAGAGGCCCAGATAGAGGCCCAACTCAAGGTTGATTGGCAGCCCAGCGTCGCTAAAGGATTAATAGAAAAAGATGAGAACGCTCGCGAGCGGTATCTCAAGCACATCCTTTCGACTATCAATACGGATTTCAAAGGTTTAAAGATTGTGGTCGACTGCGCAAATGGTGCGGCATCTTTTGTAGCCCCGGAAGCGCTCCGCCGAGCTGGCGCCGAAGTAATTTCAATTAATGACGAGCCGAATGGCAAGAATATTAATGAGAACTGTGGTTCGACACATTTATCTGGGCTCATCGAAAGAGTGAAAAGCGAGAGAGCAGATCTCGGAATTGCTCATGATGGCGATGCCGATCGGGTGCTTGCGATAGATCATTTAGGAAAAGTCATTGATGGTGATTACATCTTAGGAATTTTGGCCCAGCACACTGAACTTCCAACTAACGCTGTCGTAGGAACTGTAATGACAAATCTTGGCCTAATTCGAGCGCTTGAGAAATTGGGAATTAATTTTGTCGCTACACCAGTCGGCGATCGCTATGTCTTAGAGGAGATGCTCAAATCAGGTCACTCTCTAGGCGGCGAACAATCAGGTCATGTAATCATGCGTAAGTTTTCGATCACGGGCGATGGGCTACTAACAGCGCTACATCTAATTTCAGAGATGGTGCGCAGAAAAACTTCACTTAATGAATTAGCAAAGTTTATGTCGCGATATCCTCAAGTTCTCATCAATATTAATGGTGTAGATAAAGATCGACTTTCAACTAATGAAAAAATAAGGAATCGGGTAAGTGAGGTTGAGAGAAGTTTGGGCAATTCAGGAAGAGTCTTATTAAGAGCATCAGGAACCGAACCGGTAATTCGGGTTATGGTAGAAGCCGCCGAAGAAAAGAGCGCAACCGAGTTCGCAGAATCAATCGCAGCGCTAGTAAAATCAGAACTATCAATTTAAAGGATTTAAAGGAGTAGAAGATGTGCGGAATCATCGGCTACACCGGTTCCGATTCCGCGCAAGCTAGGATCATTGAAGGGCTTCGAAAACTTGAATACCGCGGTTATGACTCAGCGGGGATTGCCCTTGTCGAAGAAGCGAAGAAGCCATTATTAATCGCAAAGCGCGCTGGAAAACTCGCCAATCTAGAAGAAGCGTTAACTAAGGAGAGTCGAGCCAGCGCAGGAATCGGTCATACCCGCTGGGCAACACATGGTGGTCCAACAGATATGAATGCTCACCCGCATGCCGATGAAACTGGGAAAGTTGCAGTTATTCATAATGGAATTATTGAGAACTATCTTGAACTAAAGCATGAATTAGAAATTCGTGGACATAAATTTAAATCAGAAACAGATACCGAGTCCGTTGCATTCTTGTTAGCCGACGAGCTTAAGAAGACCGGAAATCTTGCGAGCGCTATGCGCGCCATCTGCAAAAGATTAAAAGGATCTTTCACGCTCCTTGCGGTTGACTCTGATAATCCAAGGATAATTGTTGGTGCGCGGCGTAATTCCCCGCTAGTAGTTGGAGTTGGCAAGGGTGAGAATTATCTAGCCTCTGACGTCTCAGCCTTTATTGCATTTACAAAGAGCGCGCTTGAATTAGGCCAAGATCAAGTAGTTGAAGTTTCACCCGAAAAAGTCGAGGTAACGGATCTAGATGGTCGAATCGTTACACCGCATGCATATGAAATTACCTGGGATTCAAAAGCCGCTGAACGTGGTGGCTTTAAACACTTTATGCTCAAAGAAATATACGAGCAACCTAAAGCTGTTGCCGACACCTTGCTGGGAAGAATCAAAGGTGAAAAAGTTGAACTAGCCGAGTTGAAAGATATAAAGATCGATTTTGAACGGATATTGATTCTGGCATGTGGCACAGCATTCCACGCTGGCTTAATTGGAAAGTACGCCCTGGAGGAATGGACTCATACACCGGTGGATGTAGAGCTTGCCTCTGAATTTCGCTACCGAAAACCTGTGCTTTCCAATAAAACGCTCGTGATAACGATCTCTCAATCGGGAGAGACGATGGATACTTTGATGGCGCTCCGTCACGCAAAATCACTTGGCGCAACAACTATTTCTATCTGTAACACCATCGGTTCAACAATTCCGCGCGAATCAGATGCAGTCCTTTATACCCATGCCGGCCCAGAAATTGCCGTGGCGTCGACCAAAGCTTTGCTGACTCAAATAATTGCTATCTATCTAATCGCCTTAAATTTTGGAGAGCGCAAAGGTATTAAATTGCCAAATATGACTGGTGAATTGCTAGAACTACCCAACAAGATTCAAAAAATTCTAGAAACGGTCGAGCCGCTGCGCGAAATGACGCGCGGTTACAAAGATGCAACCTCTGTACTTTTTCTGGGACGACATGTTGGCTATCCGGCCGCACTAGAGGGCGCGCTTAAGTTAAAAGAGTTGGCCTATATGCATGCCGAAGGTTTTGCTGGCGGCGAACTTAAGCATGGTCCGATTGCGCTAATTGAAAATGGAACCCCAGTTATTGCGATAGTGCCACCTGCTTCAAGTGAGATCGCCGCAAAAATGATCAGCAATATTGAAGAAGTGCGCGCTCGGGGCGCAAGGGTGATTGCGATCGCAGACTCTAGTTTTAATTTGGAAATTCCTGAGATTATTCGAATTCCAAAATCTCATGAGTTACTGCAACCGATACTTTCGATAGTCCCACTTCAGGTCTTCGCATATGAGATGTCACTTTTAAAAGGTAATGACGTAGATCAGCCTCGTAATTTGGCTAAATCTGTAACTGTTGAGTGAGTAGTTCTCGGAAAGTCATAGTATTGCCGCATGAGTCGAGCTGAGGCGTTAATCGACTTGAGCGCGCTCGAGTCGAATGTTCGACACCTTATTGCAATCGCTAACGCCAAGGGTTTAGCAGTCGTAAAAGCGGACGCATATGGGCATGGATTGCTACCGGTGGCCCAGCGCGCAGTCTCAGCTGGCGCATCTTGGTTAGGAACGGCGCTACTTGAAGAGTCGTTAAAACTTCGAGATGGTGGAATTAAAGTTCCGATTCTGGCTTGGCTAACTCCGCTTTCAGAAGATTTTGAGAGCGCACTCCAGAAGCAGATTGATTTAGCTATCCCTTCGCTTGATCACTTAACGGCGATTGAAAAAGCAGCAGAGCGAACTTCAATAAAACCCAGGATTCATCTTGAAGTAGATACCGGGATGACTCGAGGGGGCGCGCTCTCTGAATGGCGAGCACTTCTTAAATCTATATCGGATCTGGTGAAGCGAGGAAAGATAGAGGTAATTGGAATTTGGTCTCACTTTGCGAGAGCTGATGAGCCTGGTCATCCATTTAATGAAGAACAGCTAAGCAACTTTAAATTTAGAGTTAAAGAGGCGGAAGAGTTAGGAATCAGACCAAAGATATTGCACTTAAGTAATTCAGCGGCAACGCTGATAGATCAGAAGTCACATTTTGATTTAGTCCGTATGGGAATTGCGATGTATGGACTATCACCCGATGTTAATAACCTCGGTGAATCCGCAAAGTTAGGATTAAAACCCGTTATGTCGCTACGGGCAAGGTTGCAATTAGTTAAAGAAGTCCCAGCCGGCGCTCAGGTTGGTTATGGTGGAACTGCAGTTACTAAAGATGCAACGAAAGTCGGAATCGTTGCGATGGGTTATGCCGATGGTGTCCCACGAAACGCTGATAATCGAGCCGGCGTACTTGTGGGTAACCGTAAAGCTCCAATACTTGGCCGGGTTTCAATGGATCAATTTGTTGTTGATTTAGGTAACGATTCGATAGCGCGCACGGGAGATTGGGCTTATCTCATTGGTTCGGAAGGCGGTGACGGATACACTGCGGACGCTTGGGGACGTGCATGCGGCACAATCAATTATGAGATCGTGACGCGCATTGGACCAAGAGTTCCGCGAGTACATATCAACTAGTTGAACTAACTAGTTTGTAAGACTGGGTAAAGGAGCGTCTCTGATGTCACAAGAGAAAGTCCTTTCCATCAGAAATCTCTCGGTTAATTTCGGTGGCTTACAAGCTCTCTCAAATGTAAATATTGATTTACATCGCGGAGAAGTACTTGGATTGATTGGCCCAAATGGCGCCGGTAAGACCACTGTGTTTAATGCTCTTTCGGGATTAGTCACACCAGCAAGCGGTGAACTAGAGCTTTATGGGCGAAAAGTTAGTTGGCCGAAGCCACACCAACTCGTCTCGCATGGAATTGCGCGCACACTGCAAGGTGTAGGACTTTTTCCAGATCTAACAGTTGAAGAGAATGTCATGATTGGCGCGCACAGTTTGGCAAAATCGGGGCTAATCGAATCATTCTTGGGAGCCACAAGTAAGGATGAGCGCCGCCTTAAAGAACGTGCACAATCTGCATTAGAGCGAGCGTATTCCGGAAGTCTTACCGAGCGTCGAGCCGACACACTGGCCTACCCAGATACCAAACGAGTTTCAATTGCGCGCGCTCTTGTAAGTGAACCGAGAATACTTCTCCTTGATGAACCAGCGGGCGGACTTGGGCCACAAGATATTGAATGGCTAAACGGCCTGATTAAAAATTTGAAGAGCACAACCTCAATCATCATTGTCGAGCACCATATGGATGTTGTGATGTCGATTTGCGACCGTATTTCAGTTTTGAATTTTGGTGAGTTAATTGCCTCGGGAAGTAAAGATGAAGTACGCAATGATCCAGCTGTTATAACTGCCTATCTCGGCTCCCACG
Organism: Actinomycetales bacterium; assembly: GCA_018969585.1. GTDB lineage: Bacteria > Actinomycetota > Actinomycetes > Nanopelagicales > Nanopelagicaceae > MAG-120802. Next base: position 4,854 of record JAGWYB010000034.1, read on the forward strand.
AAGCAGGTGCTAAGTGACTTCGTTATTGGTAAGTAATTTAACTGTAGATCATGGCGCAATCCGGGCGCTTTCAAATGTGAGCTTTGAAGTTAAACAGGGCGAAATAACTGCGGTAATTGGCGCAAATGGCGCTGGCAAAACTACTTTGTTGCGCACTCTCTCTGGATTGAAAGCACCATCAAATGGAACTGTAACTTGGAGAGAACGAAATATTCTTAATAAGAAGCCGGAAGATTTGGTGCGAAGGGGTATTTCCCATGTTTCGGAAGGCAAATCGGTTATCCCTGAATTATCGGTGCACGAGAACCTATTGATTGGTGGCTTATGGCGACGAAATCGAAGCGATACCAATAAAGCGATTGCTGAAGCTGTTGAACTCTTCCCAAGATTGGGCGAACGAATGGACCAGAGTGCTAACACACTCTCAGGTGGCGAGCGCCAGATGTTAGCCATTGGTCGAGCTTTAGTCTCGAGACCGAAATTACTTCTTCTAGATGAACCATCCCTGGGCTTAGCGCCATTGATAATTGAACAGATTTTTACTGCAGTCCAGAGAATGCGAACGAGTTTAGGTATGACGGTAGTTTTAGTTGAACAGAATGCAGCCAGCGCGTTAGCGGTTGCAGATACAGGTGTAATCCTCAACCTAGGCGAATTGGTCGCCGCCGGGGATGCGCGCGATCTTTTGGCAGATCCTGCGCTTAAATCTGCCTATCTGGGGTTCTAATGAGAGAGTTAATTGGCACGTTATTAATTGGAATCACACTCGGCTCGATTTATAGCTTGATGGCGCTAGCCCTAGTTCTCGTCTGGCGTTCTACTCGAGTAATCAATTTCGCCCAGGCCGGTCAAGCAATTCTCACCACTTATATTGCATATGAAATTGTTAATCGCACCGGTGTTTTCTGGCTCGCAATTCTCTTTGCGGTAGTTGCGGGCGCGCTACTCGGAGCTGGAATCGAATATTTCTTGATGCGAACTCTCTTCCGACATGCGGATGAAGGTCCGGTAGCAGCAATTGCGCCCGTAATCGCAACACTTGGACTTCTTGGAATTATTCGCAGCGTCGTTGGCATGATTTGGGGAAATGACTTTAGGTCAATAGCACCGCCAGTCTCTACCGATGGCTTTGTGTTTAATGGTCAACCACTGCCATTTTCAATGTTGAACTTAATGGTGATTGTGGGCGCTGCCATAATAATGATCATCTTCTCGTTTATCTTCCAGAAAACTGATTTAGGACTTTCGTTAAGAGCTTCAGCATTCCAGCCGGAAATTGCGCGTTTAGCTGGCATAAGAGTTGGACCAATTAGAACTATTGGTTGGGTTTTCGCCGGCGCTGCGGGCGCATTTGCGGGAATCTTGGTTACGCCAAATGACATCCTCTCTCCGAATTCATTAGATGTGCTTTTAGTTTTTGGTTTCGTTGCGGCGGTAATTGGTGGTCTCGAGAGTTTGCCAGGATCGGTAATCGGCGGCATGGTGCTCGGCATTGGAGTTGCTCTTATAACTAATTACATCAGCACCGTCTTGGTATTCCCCTCAGTCTTTATTGTTTTAATTCTCTCTCTGATTTTTAGACCTAATGGATTAATGGGCTCAAAGCGGGTGCGAAGTGCATAGATTGTCGACCAAGAAAGCCTTCATCGCATATGCGTTCTTTGGTTGGGCGCTAGTTCTTGTCTCTGATCGAGTCAGCGAACTGCGGGCTTATCAAGGCGCGACAATTGCGATTTACACACTTGCCATTGCTTCTATAATTCTTCTCACTGGTTATTCGGGCCAGCTTTCGCTAGGACATGGCGCATTTCTTGCAATTGGCGCGTACGGAGCCGCTATCGCTCAAAGTTACTGGGGTTCGCCGTTCTGGTTTACATTCTTAATTGCAATTTTGGTTTCAGCGGCCTTCGGTTTTATTCTGGGATTTGCTGCGGGAAGATTATCTGGTCCATATCTTGCGGGAACAACGTTGGCGCTCGCAGTTGGCCTGCCTACTCTTG
>JAGWYB010000035.1 GCA_018969585.1 Actinomycetales bacterium
ACGCCAAGGACTAGGTAAACCAGATTTAAGTTATTTCCGGTTACTTCCACGAGTGAGTTAGCGCCAATTAGGGCTCTCATATTTCCTCCAAATAAATTAGATAGGTGAAAGTGTAAACACACATCCCCGCGAACTGCCTAATCCTAGGCGGGTTTGGGGGTTTATAGACCGAGTTCTGAGAGGTTAAAGGCAGCAAGATAGGCAAGACCGGCGCTCTCCACTTTATCTTTCGCCCCCCGCTCCACAATCACTGCAACACCGACAACTTCAGCCCCGGCTTCTCGAAGCGCTTCAACTGCAGTTAATACTGATCCACCAGTTGTTGATGTGTCCTCCACTGCTAAAACTTTTCTTCCTTTTACATCTGGCCCTTCGATTCTTCGTTGTAATCCATGTGCTTTCTCAGATTTACGGACAACGAATGCATCTAGTTTTTTTCCTTGTTTTGCAGCCGCATGCAACATCGCAGTCGCAACTGGATCGGCTCCGAGAGTTAATCCACCAACAGCTTCGTAGGAAAGATTTTTTGTTAACTCCAACATAACTTCTCCAACAAGTGGCGCAGCAGTTGCATCTAGAGTCACTCTTCTTAGATCAACATAAAAATCTGCTTCTTTGCCTGAAGAGAGAATTACTTTTCCACGAACAACTGCTTTATTTAGAATTTCTGCTTTGAGTAAATCACGCGCGGACATAGCGCGAGCCTATTACGCTTTTGAGCGCTGAATGAAATCTTTGCGAGGATCTTCATCTTTGGTTGCGGATGCAAATTCTTCCAGCGCCTTCTTGGCTCTGCCATCTATTCGTTGTGGCACTTGAACATCTACGGTGACCATTAAGTCACCTGCATTTACGCCTTTTTTAACACCACGACCTTTGATGCGGAAAGTTTTGCCGTTCGCAGTTCCTGGCGCTAGGCGGAGCGTTACTTGGTCTCCTTCCAGAGTTGGAACTGGAATATCTGCTCCGAGAGCGGCCTCGGTAAATGTAACTGGGAGTTTTAAGTGGAGATTCTCGCCTTTACGCGAGAAGACTGGGTGTGGAACGACGCTAACTAATAGGTATAAATCACCAGGACCTGCCTCACCTGGTTGTCCTCTTCCCTTAACACGAATCTTTCCACCATCGCTAATTCCTGCTGGTATACGAACAGTTAAGTTCGGTTTAATATCAATCTCTTTGCCGAAAATAGAGTCTCTGAAAGAAATAGTAATTTCACTTTGTGTGTCCGCGCCCTTGCGCGGACCGCGCCGTGATCCAAAAATCGACGAGAAGATATCCCCGCCGCCACTAAATAGGTCGCTAAAATCACCGCTAAATTGATTTGCGCCCTGGCGATAAGCGCCGGATTTGAACATCTCGCGAGCTTGGTCGTATTCAGCCCGCTTCTTCTCGTCACTGAGAATGTCATATGCCTCAGAAACTTCTTTAAATTTATCTTCTAACTTTTTATCGCCTTTGGTTTTATCTGGATGTAACTCACGAGCTAATTGTCGGTATTTTTTCTTTATTGTGGCGCCATCGGCTTTGTTATCGACGCCAAGTATCGCGTAATAATCTTTTTCGTATAAATCTTTAGCTGCCATGTTCGGGGTCCGTTACTACGACTCTTGCTGGACGTAGCACTCGCTCCTTATGTTTATAACCTGGTTGAAGAATTTTAGTCACTGTAGTTTCTTTTACATCTTTTGAGGTTTCGTGCATTAAAGCTTCGTGAATATTCGGATCAAAATTTGAAGGTGCTTCGCCAAATTTCTCGAGTCCCAACTTTTGGGAGAAATTCGAAATCTGATCTGCGATTGCTTTAAAACCACCGGTTAACTCGCCATGTTCAGCAGCGCGATCTAAATCATCCAAAATCGGGAGTAATTCGATTAAGGCAGCCCCGGTAGCGATATCAGCTACAAGGATGCGATCTCGATCCACGCGCTTTTTGTAATTTGAATACTCTGCCTGAAGTCGCTGTAGGTCTTCAGTAAGTGAAGCGACCGGGTCTTTCGACTCGGTCGCTTCGGATGAATCAGTCGCGATTTCCTCGCTCATTACTTACCTTCATCGACAATTTCAGCATCTTCAACGCCATCTTCTTTTGGCTTTTCAGATGATGCTTGTGCCGCGCTTGCTGCGTAGAGAGCTGCACCAAGTTGCTGGCTAACTTCAGCAAGTTTCTCAGTTGCTGTCTTAATAGCCGCTGTGTCGGTTCCGCTGAGTGCTTTCTTTAATTCAGACATAGCGTTCTCGACTTCGCTCTTCTTCTCAGCTGACTCGCCTTCCTTAAATTTATCTTCGTTATCTTTCAAGAACTTTTCAGTTTGATAGACAAGCGAATCGCCGGAATTGCGAACTTCAGCCTCTTCACGACGCTTCTTATCTTCTTCAGCATGTGATTCAGCATCGCGCATCATTCGATCAATCTCATCTTTTGGTAGCGCAGAGCCGCCAGTAATTGTCATTCTCTGCTCTTTACCAGTTCCCAGATCCTTCGCTGATACATGGACAATTCCATTTGCGTCGATATCGAAGGTGACTTCGATTTGTGGAATTCCACGTGGAGCTGGTGCGATTCCGGTTAGTTCGAACATGCCAAGTCGCTTGTTGTAAGCGGCCATTTCACGCTCGCCTTGGAAAACTTGAATTTGAACAGCGGGTTGATTGTCATCCGCTGTTGTGAAGATTTCGGAGCGCTTCGTTGGGATAGTTGTATTTCGCTCAATCAACTTGGTCATGATTCCGCCCTTGGTTTCAATTCCAAGAGATAGCGGAGTCACGTCAAGAAGTAGAACGTCTTTAACTTCACCCTTGATAACACCAGCCTGAAGGCTTGCACCAACAGCTACGACTTCATCTGGATTTACGCCTTTATTTGGCTCTTTTCCGCCAGTTAGCTCTTTAACTAGATCAACAACTGCTGGCATACGAGTGGAACCGCCAACAAGAACAACGTGGTCAATCTCTGAGACGGGGATACCTGCATCTTTCAAAACAGCTTGGAAAGGTTTGCGGCAACGATCTAATAGATCTGCGGTCATTCCTTGGAATTGTGCTCTCGTGATTGTCTCATCAAGGAATAGCGGATTCTTCTCTGAATCTACTGTAATGTAAGGAAGATTGATTGAGGTCTGTTGTGAAGAAGATAATTCAATCTTCGCCTTTTCAGCAGCTTCACGAACACGCTGCATTGCCATCTTATCTTTTGCAAGATCGACGCCGTGTTTTGACTGGAAGGTCTTAACAAGATAATCAACTAGCGCTTGATCCCAATCATCGCCACCAAGAACATTATCGCCATTGGTTGCTTTAACTTCTACGACGCCTTCACCAATCTCAAGAAGAGATACGTCAAAAGTTCCGCCGCCAAGATCGAAAACTAGAATGGTCTGTTCTTTATCGCCTTTATCTAAACCGTAAGCAAGCGCTGCGGAGGTTGGCTCATTGATGATGCGAAGGACGTTTAGTCCTGCAATCTCACCAGCCTCTTTTGTTGCTTGACGTTGGGCATCATTGAAATAAGCAGGCACTGTAATTACAGCATCAGTGATCGTTTCGCCAAGATAAGACTCAGCATCTCGCTTTAACTTCTGCAAGATACGAGCTGAGATTTCTTGTGCGGTGTACTTCTTTCCATCAATATCGATATTCCAAGTGGTGCCCATGTGTCGCTTAACGGAGCGAATGGTTCGCTCAACGTTTGTTACTGATTGGCGCTTCGCTACCTCGCCGACTAACACTTCGCCATTTTTCGCAAAGGCAACGATTGATGGGGTGGTGCGTGCGCCTTCTGCGTTGGCAATGACGGTAGCTTCGCCACCTTCTAGTACTGATACGCAGGAATTAGTAGTTCCCAGGTCGATTCCGACGGCTCTGGCCATGTTGTTGCTCCTTAAAGATTTATGACTTTGACCCTGTAACGCCGCCATCGGGGCTAGTTATTCCCAACGTCGAAGGAGCACGCAGACCGTCTCGCTATCGCTCGACAACGTCTGCTAAGCCCCTTCTTCGTTCGAAACTAAACCCCGCTTAGGCTGTGCCTATGACCTTGGTCTTAGCAGTACTTTCTTACGGCATCTCCGCAGTCGCCGTTGTGCTTTTTACCCTTCGCGCCTTTGAGATGTATCGGCGAATCAAGTCTGGTCAGCCGGATCCAACTAGAGGATCGAATAAAGGTAAGCGCCTGGCGCTGATGACCAAAGAGGTCTTGGGCCATACCAAGATGCTCAACTTCACTGGAAGCGGCATCGCGCACTGGTTTGTGATGATTGGTTTTGTTGCACTTTTTGGAACGTTAGTTACCGCTTATGGACAAGTACTAAATCCGGAATTTGTTTTACCAATTATTGGCAAATGGGATCCGTACATTTATTTTGTATTAGGAATAGCCTGGGCAACTGGAATTAGTATCGTGACGTTAATTGGCATTAGACAAATTACAAGATTGGTTCGAAAAGGAAGAAGTTCTAGATTCTTTGGTTCATATAACAAGCGAGCATATTTTGTCGAAGCTGTAATTCTAGTAATTGTTTTCTGCGTAGTTGGATTACATGAACTCGAAGTTCGCCTAGCTAATGGCGAAGAAGTAGGAAGTCAAATCTCATTACTAGCGACAGTAAAGATTGTGGTTTCAATGACCTGGTTTATCGTCGTCGCTTCCAATTTGAGAATGGGAGTTGCTTGGCACCGTTTCTTGGCGCCATTCAACATTTATTTCAAGCGAAATGTTGGTTCGGCGCCAACGTTGGGCGCACTTCCAGAGATGCTCTCAAAAGGTAAACCAATTGATTTCGAAGATCCTAAAGAAGATGATCTTTTTGGTATTGGTAAAGCCGCAGATATCTCTTGGAAAGGCTTGCTGGATATGGCGAGCTGTACTGAGTGCGGGCGCTGCCAATCACAATGCCCGGCTTGGCATACTGAAAAACCGCTCTCTCCGAAACTATTAGTGATGGCGATGCGCGATCACGCTCTTGCAAAAGTTCCTTCTGATAAACCGATTGTTGGCGAAACGATCTCGCCGGATGTTTTATGGTCATGTACTACTTGTGGCGCTTGTGTAAATGAGTGTCCGGTAGATATTGAACATATAGATCACATCGTAAATATGCGCCGATTCCAAGTATTGGTGGAATCGGAATTCCCAACTGAGCTTGGCGGCACATTCAAGAATCTAGAGAAGGCTGGAAATCCCTGGGGAGCCAACCGGATGGATCGAAATTCCTGGATTGCCGAATGTAATTTCCCAGTAAAAGTTATTGAAGGGGAACTTCCTGAAACGGTGGAGTATCTCTTCTGGGTTGGGTGCGCAGGCGCTTATGAAGAACGAGCTCGTAAGACCACTAAAGCGGTAGCGGAATTGCTTTACATGGCTGGGGTTGAGTTTGCAGTTTTGGGATCTAGGGAAACATGCACCGGCGATCCAGCGCGAAGAGCTGGTAACGAGTTCCTCTACCAAATTCTCTCTCGGGAAAATATTGAGACTTTCAAAGAGGTTTACGCAAATTACAAAGGAGTTAAAAAGGTAGTTGTTACCTGTCCCCATTGTTTTACAACTATTGGAAGAGATTATCGCCAACAAGGATATGAATTAGAGATGGTTCATCACACCCAGTTGTTAAATCAACTAGTTAAAGCTGGAAAACTCAAACCAGTCAATAAAGCAACAAATAAGTTGACTTACCACGATCCGTGTTATTTAGGTCGCCATAACCAAATTTATGAACCACCACGAGAGTTGTTGGAATCAACTGGCGTTGAAGTTGTTGAGATGCCGCGAAATAAAGAGCGTTCATTCTGTTGTGGCGCTGGCGGTGGAAGAATGTGGATGGAAGAAAAATTAGGTACGCGAATCAACTTAAATCGTGTGGACGAGGCAATTGCTACTGGAACTCCAGAAGTTGCGGTTGGTTGTCCATTCTGTCGAGTAATGGTTTCAGATGGAATGACTGGAAGAGGATCTGATGTTGCCGTGCTAGATGTCGCTCAAGCGCTTCTTAGAACGGTCAAGCAAGAGAGTAGCGAGCGTGCCACCAATCAATCCTCCGACATGGGCTCGCCAATCAATTCCACCCAAGACAAATCCAAGAGCGAAATTGATAAGAACGATTCCAATAATTCCACGCCATTCGATGCCGACACGAGCGCCGATTAAGGCAAGCGCTCCAAAAAGTCCAAAGACCATTCCAGAAGCTCCAACGCTGGCTGTATAAGGATCGTTAAAGAGCGCGCTAGCAAGCGATCCAAAAATCAATGAAATAAGTAAGACAATTACATATCTAGTAGCGCCAAAATAAAGTTCAACTGGGGTTCCAAGTACATGAAGTGCATAGAGATTAAATCCCAGATGAAAAAATCCGCCGTGCACAAAAGCAACAGTGATAAGACGCCAGTACTGGCCCTGATCAAACTCCGCACCGCTAATCCAGAGGCTTGATTCATAGCTTGGAACCAAAAGTTGAATTAGATATGAGAGCGCAATCGCCCCAACCATAAGATTGGTAACAGAGCGAATTCTCATTATGAGAGTGAGACTGAGTTTATTTTTACCGCTTCAATCGGACGGTCCGCTGGTCCGGTCTTTGTCGTAGCAATTGCATCCACGACCGCTTGAGATTTCGGATCTTTAACCTCACCAAAGATAGAGTGTTTGCGATTGAGCCATGAAGTTTCTGCAACGGTTATAAAGAATTGTGAGCCGTTTGTATTAGGACCGGCATTTGCCATAGCAAGTAAGTAAGGCTTGTTAAAT
>JAGWYB010000012.1 GCA_018969585.1 Actinomycetales bacterium
CCTCTTTGGTGCAATCTTGCTCTGGACCGCCTATAAATTAATCACCGAAGATCCAGATGAAGATGAGTGGCAAGAGAATCGAATCATTACCGCGCTCCGTAAGCGCGGTCTCTCTACATTTTCACTTGCGTTAGTTGCACTTGGCACAACTGATTTACTCTTTGCGCTCGATTCAATCCCGGCAATCTTTGGTTTGACACGCGATCCATATATTGTCTTTATGGCAAACGCCTTTGCTCTTATGGGACTTCGCCAACTCTATTTTCTGGTAGGAATTCTCTTGAAGCGCCTGGTATATCTCTCTAAAGGTTTATCAATTGTCCTTGGATTTATCGGCATAAAATTGATTATTGAAGCTCTTCACGGAATTGGTATTCACGAAGCGTTTGGCTACAAGATTCCACACGTATCACTTGCAGTATCGCTAGGTGTGATTATCTCTTCACTTGCAGTTACAACGGTGATTAGTTTGCGCCAGAAACCAGGCGTAATTAATTAAGCGCTGAAGCTATGTGCCTGACGAGTTGCTTTACTGATAATTTCCAAGCGCTCATCTTCAGTTAAACCGCCCCAGATTCCGTAAGGCTCTTGCGCTGCAAGGGCGTGTGCGCGGCACTGTGCGATTACCGGGCAAGACGCGCAGACTGCCTTCGCTGCAAGTTCGCGCGCCCTACGCCTTGGTCCACGTTCGCCATCTGGATGGAAGAACATCTCAGTCGGCAGAGATCTGCATGCGCCCTCGTACTGCCACTCCCAATTACTTGCGACTGGCTTTGGTAGGCGGGTCATCTCGGTCATGGGGAAACCATACAATCGCGCCATAAGTTGTTCAAGTACCTTCTTTTCAAGATGCCATCGTGGCGCGCTTAGGTCAGGATTGGGGTATGACTGAGAGCACATCTCTGACGGTGGCTGCGGTAGCCCGCCGCCTAGGCGTCGCTCCAGCAACCTTAAGGACTTGGGACCGCCGTTACGGCTTAGGCCCATCTGAACATAGCTCGGGCGAACATCGTCGCTATAGCGCCACTGATCTGGCGCGATTGACCCTGATGCGAAAACTAGTGATCTCAGGAGTTTCTCCGGCGGAGGCAGCACAGCGCGCTCTCTCCTTTGAAGGTTCGGAGAGCGATGGGACTCGAGCGGTTGAACGAGAGATAAAAGTTCGCGAAGAGCTCGTTGAGACCCTTTATCGAGCCGCCCATGCTTATGACCGATCGTTTGTTGAAGAGTTATTGCGAACTGAAATTTCCTCAAGTGGAATTACTTCGACATGGAATGAGGTAATAGTTCCGCTGCTAATTATGTTGGGTGATGAATGGGCAGATCAAGGCACTGGCATTGAGACTGAACACATGGTGAGCGAAATTATCAAGCGACTTCTTCATGCAAATCATGAGAATGTAACTAATCCAATAAACGCCCGCCCGGTACTTCTTGCATGTATCGGCGAAGAGATGCATTCACTTCCGCTACATGCTCTCGCAGCGGCGCTCTCCGAGAGAAATATTCAGACTCAATTTTTAGGTGCGCGAACACCAATCGAAGCAATCAGCGCAATCGTGAAGCGTTCTGCGCCACCAGCGGTATTTCTCTGGGCCCAATTAAATAAAAATGGCGACCCAGATATCTTGGCAGAGTTACCAAATGTCAGACCTGCGCCAAGGATTGTTATCGGTGGACGCGGCTGGGGAACATCTGATCCAAAGAGCGCGGTTTATGTCGAAAATCTTGTTGAAGCTTGTGAGGAAATCCAACGGGCAGTTGGAGCTTGAATACCTGACCCATTAGGGTTTCGGCATGACAGAGGCTGTAAATGAGAAAGTCGCAATGCTGGGCCTCACCTATGATGATGTTTTACTACTTCCAGATGCCTCAGAAGTAGTTCCGTCAGAGGTCGATACCAAGAGTTTTCTTACTCGAAAAATTCAACTAGATATTCCATTGGTATCTGCAGCTATGGATACCGTTACCGAATCAACGATGGCTATTGCGATGGCCAAGATTGGTGGAATCGGAATCATTCATCGAAATCTTCCTATTGCCGAACAGGTTACCCACGCAAAGTTAGTAAAGGGCGCTGGTTTACGGGTGGGCGCTGCTGTTGGCGTTGGTGATGATGGTTTTGAAAGAGCGAGATCTTTAATTGAAGCAGGAGTCGATGTAGTTGTCGTTGATACCGCACACGGCCACCATCGCGCGGTACTAGATGCGATTGAGCGGATTAAAAAGAGTTTTCCCGAACAAGAAATTATTGGCGGAAATGTTGCGACCCGCGCCGGAGCCCAAGCGCTAATTAATGCGGGAGCGGATGCGGTAAAAATAGGAGTCGGTCCCGGTTCAATCTGTACCACTCGAGTAATTGCCGGAGTTGGCGTTCCACAAGTCACCGCAATTATGGAAGCAGCGAAGGCTTGCAAGAAAGCAGATGTCCCATTAATTGCTGATGGCGGATTGCAATACTCAGGAGATATCGCAAAAGCAATTGTCTCAGGAGCAGACACTGTAATGCTCGGATCACTTCTCGCTGGTTGCGATGAATCACCCGGTGAGTTATTAGAAATTGGCGGAAAGAAATTTAAACGATATCGCGGGATGGGTTCACTTGGTGCAATGCAATCCCGTGGTGAGAGTAAGTCGTACTCTAAAGATCGTTATATGCAGGATGATGTTTTATCTGAAGATAAATTAGTTCCAGAAGGAATTGAAGGAAAAGTGGCTTATCGTGGCGCGGTTGCTTCGGTAGTACATCAATTAGTTGGGGGATTACGTTCAGGAATGGGATATGCCGGAGCTGCTGATATTTCAACGCTGCAACGTCGTGGTCGACTAATCCAGATAACAAGCGCTGGACTTCAAGAGAGCCACCCACACGATGTTTTAGATGTTGCCGATGCTCCCAATTACCCAACCAATCCAAGCGGAGGAAGAAATGGTTGATATTGAAATCTCCGAAGGTAAGCGCGCTCGAACTGCGTATTCATTTGATGATATTTCTATTGTTCCTTCGCGCCGAACTCGCGAGCCACAAGATGTCTCTCTAGCCTGGCAGATCGATGCCTACAAATTTGATTTACCGTTACTTGCTGCTCCGATGGATTCAGTTGTTTCTCCCGAAACCGCTATCGCAATCGGTCGCTTAGGCGGCCTTGGCGTATTGAATTTAGAGGGACTTTGGACTCGGTATGAAAATCCCAAAATCCAGCTAGGTGAAATTTCTTCAATTCCAGCGGAACAAGCAACTGCTCGTATGCAAGAACTTTATAAGGCCCCAATCCGCCCCGAACTAATCAAAGAGAGAATCGCTGAAATTCGTGCAGCGGGCGTGACAGTTGCCGGCGCGCTTTCACCACAACGGACTGCTGAATTTCATAAAGCAGTAATTGATGCGGGCGTCGATCTCTTTGTAATTCGCGGTACAACTGTGAGCGCTGAACATGTCTCTGCAAAAACTGAGCCGCTTAATTTAAAGAAGTTCATCTATGAATTGGATGTTCCGGTAATTGTCGGTGGCTGTGCAACTTCCCAGAGCGCCCAGCATCTAATGCGCGCCGGAGCTGCTGGCGTATTAGTTGGATTTGGCGGCGGCGCCGCACACACAACCCGACAAGTTTTAGGAATTTCTGTTCCGATGGCGACCGCAGTCGCAGATGTTGCAGCTGCGCGCCGTGAATATCTTGATGAATCTGGTGGACGTTATGTTCATGTAATTGCCGATGGATCAATTGGAAAGAGCGGCGACATTGCAAAAGCAATCGCCTGTGGCGCAGACGCAGTAATGCTTGGATCACCACTTGCGCGCGCTGAAGAGGCCCCAGGAAGAGGTTGGCACTGGGGAACTGAAGCCCACCATGTCGAACTTCCTCGTGGTACTCGAGTGCACGTAGGTACATCTGGTTCATTAACCGAGATTCTTGTTGGACCATCACATTCAGCAGATGGAACGATGAACTTATTTGGCGCGCTCCGTCGCGCAATGGCAACCTGCGGTTACTCCGAGTTGAAAGAGTTCCAGCGCGTTGAAATTGTTTTGAATCGAGGCTAGTAATTGCTTAATTCACGGAGCAATCATGTTTTAGTTATTGATTTTGGCGCGCAATACGCACAGCTAATTGCGAGGCGCATCAGACAAGCCGGTGTTTACAGCGAGATTGTGCCTTCCACTATGTCGGTAGATGAGATCAGAGCGCGTAACCCACGCGCCATAGTTCTATCGGGCGGTCCGGCTTCTGTATATGTTGAAGGTGCACCCCAAATCGATGGCTCTCTCTTTGAAAGTGGAATTCCTATTTTCGGAATCTGTTATGGATTTCAAGCGATGGCGCAGGCCCTAGGTGGCAGTGTCGAAAAGACAGGTAACTCCGAATTTGGTCGAACTAAATTCACCGCAGATCAATCCTCAAAATTATTTGCCGGCCTTGATTCAAGCTTCGATGTTTGGATGAGCCACGGCGATAGCGTGTTTGAAGCTCCAAATGGATTTCAAACGATAGGTCGAACAAACGGTACGCCAGTCGCAGCATTTGAAAATCAAGATGGAACTCTTGCCGGAGTGCAATTTCACCCAGAAGTCATGCATAGTGAGAATGGACAAGCGATCCTGCAACGTTGGTTAATTGACACGATTAAGTTACGGCCGAATTGGAACGCCGAGAACATAATTGAAAATGAAGTAATAAACATAAAATCAGAGGTCGGTAATAAGCGGGTTATTTGTGGCTTATCGGGCGGTGTTGATTCCGCTGTAGCCGCTGCACTCGTTCAAAAAGCCATCGGAGCACAACTTACTTGTGTCTTTGTAGATCATGGACTTTTGCGAAAGGGCGAAGCAGAACAGGTCGAACGAGACTTCGTTACAGCAACCGGAGTCAACCTAGTTGTAGTAAACGCTCAAGAGAAATTCCTTAACGCGCTCTCCGGAGTTTCTGATCCGGAAGAGAAGCGAAAGATTATCGGGCGAGAGTTCATACGCGCTTTTGAAGCAGCTGCCAGAGAATTAGTTTCAACCGGAGAAGTGGAATATTTAGTTCAAGGAACGCTTTATCCGGATATCGTTGAATCTGGAGGTGGCACAGGTACGGCCAATATCAAGTCACATCACAATGTTGGTGGACTTCCTAGCGATCTCAAATTCAAATTGATCGAACCTCTAAAGAATTTATTTAAAGATGAAGTTAGAGAAGTTGGAATGGAATTAGGACTTCCTTCCCCGATTATTTGGCGTCAACCATTCCCTGGACCGGGTCTTGCGATTCGAATCGTCGGTGAAGTTACTCAAGAAAGACTTAGAATCTTGCGCGAGGCCGACTTTATTGTGCGCGAAGAATTACAATTAGCGGGTCTCGATCGCGAGATCTGGCAATGCCCCGTTGTATTGCTTGCCGATATTAGGAGCGTTGGAGTTCAAGGCGATGGTCGAACTTATGGCCACCCTGTTGTTCTACGCCCGGTATCGAGCGAGGATGCGATGACTGCAGATTGGTACCGAGTGCCAACTGAAGTATTAGCCAAGATTTCTAATCGAATCACCAATGAAGTACGAGAGGTAAACAGAGTGGTACTCGACGTAACGTCGAAGCCACCAGGAACCATTGAATGGGAGTAGTAGCGATGCGTTTCAAAGTCGCAACGACGTTTGTATTCTGCTTTGCTCTTTTATCAATAGCTACCCCAGCTAACGCAGATACCAAGGGGAAAAATGGGGATCGCAATTCAGACGAAGTTATTTGTATCGACGAACTAACGGTATCTAGCGCTAATGAGTCGAAGCGAGTCGCCCTTCCTAGCCGATTAATGAAGCGCCCACCAAAATTCATAGATCTAATTACAAACTGCGGCGTAATCACAATTCGCCCAGAATTTGGACAAGCGCCGATCGCAGTCACATTTATGAGCTCGCTAGTCCAACAGAAATACTTTGATCTTACGTCTTGTCATCGTTTAACTACTGATGTCACAAGTTTTATTCAATGCGGTGACCCGACCGGAACCGGAATGGGGGACAAAGTCTTTACTTATCAGAAAGAGAATCTCCCTAAGCGTTTTGGAAAATATCGGGAAGGCACGGTCGCCATTCAAAATCGCAATGGGATTAGCAGCCAATTCTTAATTTTCTACGAAGAAACAACCCTCTCTCCAAACCATAGCGTCTGGGGACGAGTTGTTAATGGAATTGAAATATTGCATTACATCGCAGAGGGTGGAATAGATGGCGGCGGTACAGATGGCAAACCAACTAGAAATCTTGTGATTGAAAGAGCAGTCCTTCGTTAATCAGTATTTACAACTTTAAATACTTCAGCAATTCTTCCAGCGACTAATCCATTAGCTTCGCCGTTCTTTTCTCCCCAACTTCTCACCATTGGCTCTAACTCTGGATTATGCGCAGTTTGGCTTACATGTGCCTTTAGCGCATCCATTTTCTTAGAAAATGTTTCAGTTATATCTACGAAGTGATTTGGCTGCGGTGATCCAGTAATCCAAAGTTCTCTAACTCGCCACGGTTCAAATCCGGACTCTTTTAAGTCAGTAAATGCATAGGGATTTCTGGCATCCGGATAGACCGCTTGGATTGCGGCCTCTCCGGCGGCAAGATGATCTGGATGACTTGCGAAAATTCGCTCCCAGTTTCTCTCTGGTGATTGAACAACCATTCGATCAGGTTTAGCCCTACGAATTTCGCGAACTATTTCTTTACGAAGTTCTAGCGTTGGAACCAGCGAACCATCACGATAATTTAGATAAGTAACTTGAGAGACTCCTAAGACTTTTCCAGCTTCGCGTTGTTCGCGCTGTCTTACTTTCGCCATATCTTCTAATGAGAATTCTGACGCCTCGCCTCCTTGATCACCATTGGTAACTATGCAATAGGAGACTTCAATTCCTTTTTTAGTCCAGAGAGCGATCGTGCCGCCAGCGCCAAAATCGCAATCATCAGGATGCGCCATCACGACCAAAATACGTTTAATCTCTTCATCTGCTAGCGGAGTCACCGCCGTATTCTAGACTTCTAACATGTCCGAAAGAATGCAAACTTCATTGCTTGACGGACTTAATCCTGAACAACAATCTGCGGTGACCCATGAAGGCGGCCCACTCCTAGTTGTAGCGGGCGCAGGATCTGGAAAAACGAGAGTCCTCACTCGCAGAATCGCATACTTGCTTGCGAAACGCGGCGTTGAACCATTTGAGATTCTGGCGATTACTTTTACAAATAAAGCAGCAGGTGAGATGAAAGAGCGAGTCGCCTCGCTAGTAGGTAAACGAGCAAAAGCAATCTGGGTTTCTACTTTCCACTCTGCTTGCGTTCGCATCCTTCGACAGGAAGGATCCCGCCTTGGATTCACAACTTCTTATTCAATTTATGACCAATCCGATAGCGTCCGACTCATTACCTTAGTAATGCGAGATTTAAATATCGACCAGAAAAGATATAACCCACGAGCTGTTGCGGCACTTATATCGAATGCTAAGAACGAATTACTTGGTCCGGCTGATTATAGAAATAGCACCTCAACATATTTTGAAGAAATAGTCGCTGAAATCTACGCCGTCTATCAACAGAGATTAACAACATCAAATGCTATGGATTTCGATGATTTAATTATGAAGACCGTCGAGGTCCTTCAGAAATTTCCAGAGGCGAGAGCCAGATATCGAAATCGCTTTAAACATATCTTGGTCGATGAATATCAAGACACAAACCATGCCCAATACATTCTGATAAGAGAACTAGTCGGAACAAATCGAGAAGAGGTTCCGCCAGCCGAGCTCTGTGTTGTAGGTGATGCCGATCAGAGCATCTATGGATTCCGTGGCGCCACTATTAGAAACATTCTTCAATTTGAAGAGGACTACCCAGACGCGACCACAATAATGCTGGAACAGAACTACCGCTCGACCCAGAATATATTAAGCGCCGCCAATTCTGTTATTTCGAAAAATGAATCTCGTAAAGAAAAGAATCTGTGGTCTGAATCTGGAAGTGGCACAAAGTTAATCGGTTTTGTTGCTGAAAATGAACATCATGAGGCGGAATTTGTAAGAGATGAGATGCGCCGTCTAATTGACGAGGGAGTTTCTCGCTTCGGAGATACTGCAATCTTCTATCGGACAAATGCCCAATCTCGTGTTTTTGAAGAGACTTTTATGCGCTCTGGAATCCCTTACAAAGTCGTTGGTGGAGTACGTTTCTATGAGCGAAAAGAAGTTAAAGATTTACTTGCATATCTCCGGGTCTTAGTTAATCCAAGTGATGAAGTTTCGCTACAACGAATAATCAATACACCGAAACGCGGTATTGGAGATCGAGCTCTAGATGTAATTGGAAACATTGCAAAGTCAGAATCAAGTTCTTTTTGGAGCGCTCTCTCTCGAGCAAATAGTTCGGAGCTGACCCCAAAAGCTGCGGCCTCAATATCTGCTTTTTTTTCAATGATGAGCGCTCTCCAGGTTCTAGTTGAAGCGAATCGTCCGCCCGCAACAATTGCAGCTGCTGTTTTAGAACAATCTGGACTTCTATCCGAGTTGCGCGCTAGTGGTGACCCACAAGATGAGGTTCGCGTCGAAAACTTAGAGGAACTAGTAGCCGTAATTGAAGAGTATGAAGAGCGAATTGTCGGAGAAGGTGAAACTCCTACGCTTGCTGGCTTCCTTGAAGAAGTCTCACTCGTCGCCGATGCAGATGAAATTCCAGAAGGAGAAGATCACGGAGGCGTTGTAACTTTAATGACTCTTCACACTGCGAAGGGTTTGGAATTTCCAACCGTATTTCTAACTGGCATGGAGGAGGGAGTCTTCCCACACTCTAGAACTTTGGGCGAGAAAAAAGAGTTAGAGGAAGAACGGCGTTTGGCTTATGTTGGCCTAACTCGCGCAAGAGAAAGACTTTTTCTATCGCGTGCTGAATATCGTTCTGCATGGGGTGCGCCGAATTACAATCCACCTTCAAGATTTCTTGATGAAATTCCAGATGATTTAATTGATTGGAATAAATCAGCGAGTGGATTCACAACTCCTCCTATAGTTAGAAGAAAATCGACCACTCCGTCACCAAGAGCTACTGGAAAACAGAGTTCCGCCTTACAACTTGTGATTGGAGATCGGGTATCGCACGACACCTTTGGCATAGGAACTGTGATTGCTGTCTCAGGTGAAGGAGATAAATCAGAAGCGACTATCAATTTTGGAAGCTACGGAGATAAGCGTTTGTTGCTCCGATATGCGCCAGTAGATAAGTTATGACCCATGGACCTCTTTGAGTATCAGGCGCGCGATCTCTTTGAGGCAAATGGAGTACCAGTTCTTGGTGGCGCGGTTGCAACAACTCCTGAAGAAGCAAAGTTAGCGGCAGCAAAATTTGGTGGAAAAGTTGTTGTAAAGGCCCAGGTAAAGATTGGCGGACGAGGTAAAGCTGGTGGCGTAAAACTCGCGGAATCTCCTGATGATGCTTTCGAAAAGGCAAAAGCAATCTTAGGAATGGATATAAAAGGACACTTAGTTCGCAAAGTAATGATTGCTCAAGCAGCTCCAATTGAGAGTGAGTATTACCTCGCAATTCTTCTTGATCGCGCCGCTCGATCCTTTCTTGTCATGGCATCCGTTGCTGGCGGAATGGATATTGAGGAAGTTGCCCATAAAACTCCCGAAAAATTAGCGCGAGTACATATAAATCCCAATAGTGGTCTGGATAAAGCCAAGGCGCTGGAAATAGTCCGCGCTGGCGCATTTCCTGGCGATGTTGAAGATCAGGTCGCAGATGTTTTAATCAAACTTTGGGAGACTTTCCAAAAATCAGATGCAACTCTTGTCGAAGTAAATCCATTGGTAAAGACTGGTGACGGAAAGATAATTGCACTTGATGGAAAAGTAACTCTTGATGACAACGCTTCTTTCCGGCACCCAGAATATGAAGCCTTGATTGATCATGCAGCAACGAATCCGCTTGAGGCGCTTGCTAAAGAAAAAGATCTAAATTATGTGAAGTTAGAGGGCGAAGTGGGCGTCATTGGAAATGGCGCTGGTTTAGTGATGAGTACGTTAGATGTGGTCGCATACGCCGGTGAGAAATATGGAGTAAAGCCGGCTAATTTCTTAGATATTGGCGGAGGCGCCAGCGCCCAAGTTATGGCTGACGGACTCTCAATTATCTTAGGAGATCCCGCAGTTCGCTCTGTTTTTGTAAATGTCTTTGGCGGAATTACGGCCTGTGATGCAGTCGCTAACGGAATCATCCAAGCTCTCGAGATTCTTGGCGATAAAGCCACCAAACCTTTAGTAGTTAGATTAGATGGCAATAGCGTTGTTGAAGGTCGCAAAATCCTGCAAGCTGCGAATCATCCTCTTGTACAACAGCTAGATACGATGGATGGCGCCGCTGCTCGTGCCGCGGAATTGGCGGCACAACGATGACTATTTTTATTGATGAAAATACAAAAGTTATCGTTCAAGGTATGACTGGCTCTGAGGGAACAAAACACACAAAGAGAATGTTGGCCAGCGGCACAAAAATTGTTGGCGGTGTGACTCCAGGCAAAGGCGGTCAAGAAGTTGAAATTGATGGCAAGAAGCTCCCAGTTTTTAACTCAGTGAGTGAAGCAGTTGCCGCAACTGGCGCTAATGCCTCAGTTGTATTTGTTCCACCAAAGTTTGCTAAAGCCGCAGTCATAGACGCAATTGATGCAAAGTTACCTTTGGTAGTCGTAATTACCGAAGGAATTCCTGTTCACGATACCGCAGCTTTCTTTGCGTATGCTCAAATAAGCAGCACCAGGATTATCGGACCTAATTGCCCAGGTTTAATCTCTCCTAGCAAATGCAATATTGGAATTACGCCTGCTGATATAACTGGCCCCGGCCGCATCGGTTTAGTATCTAAATCCGGAACTTTGACTTACCAGATGATGTATGAATTAAGAGATATTGGATTTACTACCGCTGTCGGAATTGGTGGCGATCCAATTATCGGAACTACCCATATTGATTGTTTGCGCGCTTTCCAAGATGACCCAGACACCGAAGCAATAGTTATGATTGGTGAAATTGGTGGCGATGCGGAAGAGCGAGCTGCTGCTTTTATTAAGGAATATGTAACTAAACCAGTCGTTGGATATGTTGCCGGATTTACCGCACCCGAAGGAAAGACCATGGGGCATGCTGGCGCGATAGTTTCAGGTTCATCAGGAACAGCGGAAGCAAAGAAAGTAGCTCTGGAAGCAGCCGGAGTTAAAGTTGGTAAAACCCCAAGTGAAACGGCGCGGTTGCTGCGCGAGTTAATCAGTAATGCTTGAGATTCTGCGTGTTGGCTTTCAACAGGCCATCCGCAGCATCATTCTGCTTCTACTTCCTACATCCTTTATCGCACTAGTTGTTTGGGCGACATCGGGTAGTGCTACTGGAAATACCGCCGATCCAATAAGAGCGGCTATCTGGTCAATCTTGGTTGCTCATCAGGTTCCGCTCCAATTGAACTCCGGATACTTAACATTTCTTCCGCTAGGAGCGCTTGTTATTCCTTACCTTGCTGTTAAGAGCGGAGTTCAAAGAATGAATGTGATTCTTGAAGCCGAGGGCACTCGAGATCGTCGGCGTAATATATTATCTTTCTCAATTTTTTACGCAACTATTTTATATTTAATTTCAATTCCAGCTTTGGCTAGAACTGTCTCAGCCCCATTTTATTTCGTAATACCAATTATTTTTTTGGTTGCTATTTTCTTCGCTTACCTAACAAGCGGACTCGTACCTAGAAATGCCATCCAATTTCCATGGCAACGCGCTCTCCGTTCTACCATTATCGTTTTTGCAGCGTTACTAGGCTTGAGTTTTCTAGTATTAACAACGTCACTTATTTGGCACTTTGAAACGGTATTGACGGTGACTCGCGTCGTTGAACCAGGAATATTCGGTGGATTAACTCTTGCTTTAATTCAACTCTTCTATCTTCCTAATGTCGCAATTGCAACTTTGAGTTATTTGATTGGAAGTGGCTTTGAAATAGGTGTCAATAGTTTAATCTCACCCATTACTTATCGAATTGATGAACTTCCGGCTATTCCATTACTCGGCGCGATACCAACGTCAAGCGCACCAATCTTCTTATTGGCGATAGCTATTCCGATTGCTTCAGGAATTTTTATAGCTAGATACGGAGTTGAGAGTTACTCCAGACCAGAACTTGATCGTTATATTTTCAGCGCACTTGCATTTATTTTTCTAATTTCATTTGCGATGGCGAGATTGAGTAGTGGTGAATTACTTTCCGCTAACCTAAAATCAACTGGCCCAATATGGTGGGCGATGCCAATCGCAATTACCGCTCAAATCGGCCTCGGTAGCGCTATCTACCTCTTGACCCCAAGGTTAATTGGTGCGATTCGCCAACTACAATCGCGCTATGGCCAAACTTCTTGATGGACGTGCTGCGGCTGCCGCCATCAAGGAATCAATAAAAGAGCGAATTACAACATTAAAAGTTCCACCAACCCTGGGAACAATTCTGGTTGGAGATGATCCTGCTTCCATCTCATATATAAATGGAAAACATCGGGACTGCGCCGAGATAGGAATTAAGAGCGCTCGCATAGAGCTTCCGGCAAATGCAGATGAAATTCAAATTAAGGCCGCGGTCGAGAAATTCAATAGCGATAGAAGTTGCACTGGATTCTTGGTTCAACTCCCACTACCGCATGGTGTTTTGGTAGAAAAAATTATGAGTTCTATTGATCCTTCGAAAGATGTAGATGGCCTCCATCCGATAAATCTCGGAAGATTGGTACTAGACCAAGATGGAATAAAACCTTGTACACCGCTAGCTATTATCGATTTGCTACAACGAAATGATATCGATTTAAATGGTCGCGATATTGCAGTCATCGGACGGGGAACAACAGTAGGTCGACCATTATCAATGTTGCTATCTTCAAAGAAGATAAACGCAACAGTCACTACACTGCATTCCAAATCAAAAAATTTGAGCGCTCATACAAAACGTGCAGAAATAGTCATTTCAGCCGTAGGTAAACCTAACTTCCTGACATCAGAGATGATTTCATCGGGAGCGATTGTCGTCGATGTTGGTTTGACTAGGACAGATAAAGGATTAATCGGTGATGTTGCTCCCGGGGTTTCTGATATTGCAAGTTGGATTACTCCAGTACCTGGTGGAGTAGGACCAGTAACTCGAGCGATGTTGCTTCAAAATCTTATGGAATTAGCGTCACGTGATTCGTAAAATTTCTTGGGTTTTTACCTTGGCGGGATTAGTTACAGCATCCCTATACTCGGTTCGCGTCGGCGCAATTACCCTCGCTATCGCACTCACTCTCTACACCATTCCAGATTTTCGAAGCCGCAGAACGGTTGAGAAATTGGTTCCGGTCGCGCTAATTGTGTCCCTAATAACAGTCGCATTGGCGCTTCCACGTAGGTAGCAGGTAAGTTCTGCCGCATGAGCAGATCAGGAAAAGTAACTGTAGTAGGCGCCGGTTTCTATGGTTCCACAACCGCTCTTCGCCTCGCTGAATATGACATCTTTGAATCGGTAGTAATCACCGATATCGTCGAAGGAAAACCAGAAGGTCTAGCGCTTGATATCAATCAATCAAGATCTATTGAGGGTTTTGAGACCAAAGTAATTGGACAAACCACAACCGCTGAAGGTGCTGGTTACGAAGCCACAGCTAATTCTGATGTTGTTGTAATTACTGCTGGTTTACCTCGTAAACCGGGCATGAGCCGTATGGATTTAATTGGAGTAAACGCTGGAATTGTTCGTGGCGTTGCTGAGAATATTGCGAAGTATTCGCCAAAAGCGGTTCTGATTGTTGTCTCAAATCCACTTGATGAGATGACAGCCCTTGCCCGGATTGCCTCAAAATTTCCGCATCAACGAGTTATGGGACAAGCAGGCATGCTAGATACTGCGCGCTTCACACATTTTGTGGCGGAAAAATTAAATGTCCAAGTTTCAAGTGTTAAGACTCTGACTTTGGGATCTCATGGCGAAACCATGGTTCCAGTTCCAAGTCGATGCACAGTTAACGGAAAACCTCTTAGCGAATTATTGAGCCAAGCAGAAATAGACGAATTGGTAACGCGAACTAGAAATGGTGGCGCTGAAATCGTTGCGCTGTTGAAAACCGGTTCGGCTTATTACGCACCATCTGCTGCAGCCGCTCGAATGGCCCGCGCAGTAATTGAAGATGCAAAGTTAGTCATGCCGGTATGCGCCTGGGTTACTGGCGAATATGGAATAAAAGATGTTTATCTCGGAGTTGAGGCTGAAATCGGCAGAGCTGGCGTAGTTAAAGTTGTTGAAGGAGCGCTAACTCCGATTGAACTAGAAGAGCTAAAGAAAGCTGCTGAAGCAGTTCGCACGAAGCAAGCAGATGTGAAAGATCTATAAGAGGAGAATAAATGTCAAAGATAAAGGTAGTGGGTACTGTCGTTGAACTAGATGGCGACGAGATGACGCGAATTATCTGGGACTTCATCAAAAAGCAATTAATCCTCCCTTATCTTGATATCAATCTTGATTACTATGATCTTGGAATTGAACATCGCGATGCCACAAATGACCAGGTAACTATCGATTGCGCTAATGCGATAAAGAAGCATGGAGTCGGCGTTAAATGCGCAACTATCACTCCTGACGAGGCTCGAGTAAAAGAATTCAATCTAAAACAGATGTGGAAATCACCAAATGGCACAATTCGAAATATTCTCGGCGGCGTAATCTTCCGTGAGCCAATCATTATTAAGAACGTTCCAAGGTTGATTCCACATTGGAGTAAACCGATTGTTATCGGCCGTCACGCCTTTGGTGATCAATACCGAGCAACAGATTTCAAAGTTCCAGGTCCAGGAAAATTAACCGTAACCTTCACTCCTAGCGATGGTTCAGCTCCGATGGAGTTTAATGTCTTTGATTTCCCTGGCTCTGGCGTAGCGATGACTATGTATAACCTCGATGAGTCAATACGGGATTTTGCTCGCGCTTCATTTAACTATGGAATTTCACGTAAGTATCCAGTTTATCTATCAACAAAAAATACAATTTTGAAAGCTTATGATGGTCGATTCAAGGATATCTTTGCGGAAGTATTTGAAAGTGAATTCAAATCTAAATTTAAAGAGCTTGGACTTGAGTATGACCATCGATTAATCGATGACATGGTTGCCACTTCGCTGCGTTGGGAGGGCGGATATATCTGGGCCTGTAAGAATTACGATGGCGATGTACAGAGCGATACCGTTGCACAAGGTTATGGATCACTTGGTTTGATGACTTCGGTATTAATGACTCCAGACGGCAAGACCGTCGAAGCTGAAGCGGCGCATGGAACGGTTACACGCCACTATCGCGATCACCAAGCCGGTAAAGCGACTTCTACAAATCCGATCGCATCAATCTTTGCTTGGACACAAGGTCTACAACATCGTGCCAAATTAGATAACACGCCAGAAGTTGCAAATTTCGCAAAATCTCTCGAACAAGTATGTATCGAGACGGTTGAGAGCGGAAAGATGACTAAAGACTTAGCGTTGCTAATAGGCAACGATGCACCATGGCTAAACACTCAAGAGTTTCTCGCCGCAATCGACGAGAATCTCAAGAAGAAACAGAGTTAGATCCGCTCTCCGTTGGTTGCGCTGAAGAGATGAATTGCATCGCTCTTGGCCGAAACAGTTACATTCTGGCCTGATTTAGGTGGCGACTTTGGATCCCAACGCACAATAACTTGGGCATTCTCATCGCTAGCATTATTGAATCTAACTGAGCTATCAATCGGCTTTCCATATACAAAGGCATCTGCACCAAGTTCCTCAACAACTTCTACCTGAATCTCAAAACCAGTTGTGGCTGGCATAAATCCTTCGGGGCGAATTCCAACAATTACAGAGCTACCCGCGCTGGCAGGAACATCAATTTCGAGAT
The DNA here is from genome assembly GCA_018969585.1 of Actinomycetales bacterium. Taxonomy (GTDB): domain Bacteria; phylum Actinomycetota; class Actinomycetes; order Nanopelagicales; family Nanopelagicaceae; genus MAG-120802. Next base: position 15,935 of record JAGWYB010000012.1, read on the forward strand.
GTCCAAGTTTTGCCTTACCGCCAGAAACCGGAGCAACTAATAGATTCATGGCAGGTGAGCCGATAAATCCGGCGACAAATGCATTTGCGGGGCGATCATAAAGATTTCTTGGGGTATCAACCTGCTGGAGTAATCCATCCTTAAGTACAGCAACTCGATCACCCATGGTCATAGCTTCAACCTGATCATGAGTTACATAGACCGTGGTAATTCCGAGACGGCGTTGTAACGCAGCAATCTGCGTTCTAGTCGCAACGCGTAATTTTGCATCAAGATTAGAGAGCGGTTCGTCCATCAAAAATACTTGTGGCTCACGAACAATCGCGCGACCCATAGCAACTCGTTGGCGCTGTCCACCAGAGAGCGCTTTTGGTTTACGTTCTAAATATGGTTCCAAATCCAATAGTTTGGCAGCTTCAAGCACTCTACGATCGCGTTCTTCTTTTGCGACGCCTGCGATCTTTAGAGCAAATCCCATATTCTCAGCAACAGTCATATGTGGATAGAGCGCATAAGATTGAAAGACCATTGCGATATCTCGATCTTTTGGCGCCACATTTGTTACATCACGATCACCGATAAAAATTGCACCGTTATCAATCTCTTCTAAACCAGCGAGCATGCGAAGAGAGGTTGATTTTCCGCAACCAGATGGGCCAACTAAAACTAAAAACTCGCCATCGTTAACTGTCAGGTTTAATTTATCTACAGCGGGAGAAGTGGTTCCGGGATAGATGCGAGAGGCATCTTTAAATACGACTGAAGCCATTTTTTCTTCCTTCTCCGGGCAGGTACGTGCCCGACGGTCCGTTGGATGAAGTAAGCGAGCGCAAGGCTAGGTCAGGAGCGCGAGGTGGGCAACCTCTCGGCTAATCTAGGGCGCTCTATGGACGACCCTGGTGGTGCCTTCTCCCTCGCTAGCCTGACTCTCGATCTCTTCGTTGTCTTTTTCTTTATCTTCCTGGGTGCGATCTTCGTAGCCGCTGAGATCGCTCTCATCTCCCTGCGAGAGGGACAGGCAAAGGCGATGGCAGAACGCGGTCGCCGTGGCCGTAAAGTCGCTGAACTAGCTGGACACCCAAATAGATTTTTAGCCGCCGTACAAGTTGGCGTAACACTCTCTGGTTTTCTATCTGCCGCATTTGGCGCAGACCAACTTGGTGATTACCTCATTCCAGCTTTAGAGAGCGCTGGCTTAAGCGAAGGTGTAAGCGCTGGATTATCGCTCGTGATTCTCACTTTAGTAATCGCCTACTTCTCACTTGTTTTAGGTGAATTAGTACCTAAAAGAATTGCCTTACATAAGACAGAATCAATTGCGCTGGCCGTCGCTACGCCGGTTGCAATTATCTCGAAGGTCTTTAAACCATTAATTTGGCTTCTTGCACATTCATCGGATTTGATTTTACGTGTATTAGGAATCGATCCCAAGGCTTCCCGTGAAGAAATTTCCGAAGAGGAATTGGTGGACCTAGTCACTGGACATAAAGCGCTTACAGAAGAGGAACGTGACATTGTTGAGGAAGTTTTCAATGCTAGCGAGCGCTTGGTACACGAAATTATGGTGCCACGAACAGAAGTTGATTTCTTAGACGCTAGCTTGACGTTTGCTGACGCAATAGAGATCGCAAAGAAAAAAGCACATTCACGTTTCCCTGTTGTCCGAGGAAATAGTGATGAGGTAATTGGTTTTATCCATGTCCGGGACTTGCTAGACACGACGAGTTCGAAAAAGAATCAAGATAAGACCATAATCGAATTAATTAGAAAAATTATGTTCTTGCCTGGAACAAAAGGTGTTCTGCCGGCGCTTTCTGAGATGCGCGCCCAGAGACAACAGATTGCAATCGTTCTTGATGAATACGGTGGAACAGATGGCATCGTCACGTTAGAAGATTTAGTTGAGACTTTGATTGGTGATATTCATGATGAATATGACTCTCACGATGTAGAAGTTTCAAGTCCAAACACTGGAGAATTTAAGATTGACGCGTTAATTTCGCTTGAAGACCTTCAAGAAGAAACCGGAATTGAAATCCCTGAAGGTCCATATGAAACCTTGAGTGGATTTGTAATGCACGAATTAGGGCGCATCCCATCAATCAATGACGAAATTGCGATTCCAGGAGCCGTAATCAAGGTAATTTCCATGGAAGGAAAGCGCGTAGGAACCTTGCAATTGAAGCGAATTTGAGAGGATTGGAAGATGAAACGGATCCTCTCGGGAATCCAACCGACCGCTGACTCACTCCATCTCGGAAACTATCTCGGTGCCGTTCAACAGTGGGTTGCTTTGCAAGATGGCAATGATGCCTTTTATTGCATCGTAGATTTACATGCTCTAACCATTGAGACTGAGCCGCAAGCGATGAGAAAAAGAACTCTGGCTGCCGCAGCACAATTAATCGCGTTAGGACTTGATCCAAAACGTTGTACGCTCTTTGTGCAATCCCAAGTCCCGCAACATAATCAACTGGGATGGGTGATGGAATGTATTACTGGTTTTGGCGAAGCAAGTCGGATGACCCAATTTAAAGATAAATCTCAAAAATCTGGCTCGGACCGAACTGTTGTTGGGCTTTTCACTTATCCAATGCTGCAGGCTGCCGATATTCTGCTGTATCAAGCAAATCAAGTCCCAGTAGGTGAAGACCAGCGACAACATATCGAATTAACTCGAGATTTAGCCCAGAGATTCAACGCGAAATACGGTGACGTCTTTACGGTTCCAGATGCCCACATAATCAAAGGCGCCGCGAAAATTAACGATCTCCAGGATCCAAATGCGAAGATGAGTAAATCTGCAGCTTCCAATGCTGGAGTTATAGATATTCTGGATAGCGCTGAGATAAATGCCAAGAAGATTAAGAGTGCGGTAACTGATACCGGTAAAGAGATTAAGTTTGATGAGAAGAATAAGCCAGGAATTTCTAATCTACTCTCGATTCATTCGGCGCTCTCTGGAAAGAAAATAAGTGAGATTGAATCTGAATTTGAGGGTAAAGGCTATGGAGATTTTAAAGGTGCGGTTGCCGAGGTAGTGACTAGCTATTTCGAACCTGTGAGAAAACGAGCTCAAGAGTTGTTATCTGATGAGAGCGCGCTTCAAGAAATTCTTGATGAAGGCGGTGCTAAAGCAAGAATTGTTGCCGGAGAGACGCTTAATCGAGTTTATGATGCTCTTGGCTTAGTGCCTAGAATTACCAACCAGCGCTAGAACTTTTCCCGCCATCAAAATCGAAAATGGCCCCGGTTGAATAAGAGAATTCTTTTCCAGTTATTTGAAAGACAAAATCAGCAACTTCTTCGGGGCTGGCATACCTCTTCGCAGCAACGGCATTTTTCCAATTAGTGACGCCCGCGGGCCAGCGGTCAGTTAAATCTGGTCCGCCAACTAGTCCTAGTCGGATTCCATTAACTCTTACCGGTGCCAGCGCGTTAGTGAGAGTTCTGGTGAGCGCTTCCAACGCTGCCTTTGAAGCGCCGTAAATTTCATGTCCGGATTTAGCAACATTTGCTTCAACCGAGCTTAAATTTACTATTCGACTCGCTCCCGCGGCTTTCGCCGCAACAGAAAGTTCACTAGGTGCAATCACATTAACTCGCAATATTTCCTCAAATTTTGCTCTGGAGATTTCAGAGATTGGAACCACTTCTTGATTGGCGGCGTTGTTTATCAGAATATCTAATTGACCAACTTCAGATAAGAGTTCGGCCCCAGATCCTCTAGAAAAATCGAAGGAATGAATCTCAAGATTTTCTCTGGGCGAGATGCTATTTGAATCTCGAACTTGAGCAATCACGCGATCGCCATTAGAAAGATATTTATTAACTAGTGCGCGACCAATTAGACCATTTGCACCGGTAATCAGAACGCGTTCACTCATGGAATAACTCCGGTATCTCTAGGTGTGGAAATTCTTCGCGCATGGTTACAGATTTGCCAAGTTTCATCTTTGAAAATGGCGGAGTAAGAGCGCATAAGGCTAATGACCAGGCACCGTTAGGTTGAGCTGCCATCCAAGTTTTTGCCGGAACTCGATATGAGAAATTTCCAGATTCTCTAAATAGTTCGGTTGTGAGCAATTTACCGGATTCAATTGTGAAAAGAGTTATAGGCGAACCAGCGAGATGAACCCATAGTTCTGGTTCATCAAGAATATGCCAAGCCGAAAAATCTGGGTCTCTCATCATGAAATAAATAGCGTTGCTCTCAGCATCGCGATAGATCGGGCTCCATAACCCGCCTTCGCCCTCGAGGGGCTCAAGCTTTAAACTCTTAATTAATGCTTCGGGATTCATCAAAGTTGTGCGATTCGATTAGTAACGTCTTTTTGCAGCTGAGAAAAATCCAATTTAGTGGAGCGATAATCTTCAACAACTTGTTCGCCATCAACAAATACATCACTTACATCAGATCGTCCAGCAGCAAAAACTAATTGCGCAAATAGATTATGAATCGGAATTAAATGTGGACTATTTAATTCAACTGCGATGATATCCGCTCGTTTTCCAACCTCTAAACTTCCAATCGAATCGGCCATGCCAAGTCCTCGGGCACCTTCAATTGTGGCCATTCGGAAAATTCGCTCGGCATCTAAATTTTGCGGCCCACTATTTTGGGCAATTAAGTAGCCCGCCAAGCGCATAACTGGCCACATATCTAAATCATTGCTGGAGGAGCAACCATCTGTGCCAAGAGCAACGGTAATTCCGTGCTTGAGATATTTGGTGACATCGGCGATGCCGCTAGCAAGTTTTAAATTGCTGCCTGGACAATGCGCAACCGCCGCATTACCACTCATCTCTGCGAGGTCAGAGTCACTCAAGTGCACGCCGTGCCCATATACACAACGTCGATTGAGCAGACCTGAATCTTTAAGAATGTCGGTCGGAGTTCTTGAGTATCGCGTTGCTACATCTTCATTTTCTCGGTTGTTTTCAGAGATATGGATATGAATATTGGCATTAATCTCATTAGCAAGAGCTGCAATCTCGGATAGATGATCCGGAGAGCAGGTATAAGTTGCGTGCGGCATCAAATAAATCGGAACTTTTGGCCCACCAATTTTCCCTAATTTATCTGGCCAACTTTTTGCGAATTCAATTCGCGCAGGCCACTCCATTCCATCTAAACCAGGAAAGTCGAAGAAGATAGGACCCGCTACATGCCGTAAACCAGCAGCTACTGCGCCGCGATGAGTATCTTCTGGGAAAAGATACATATCCAGCGTTGTTGTCGTTCCACTAAGCAGCGCCTCTAGCGCGCCGAGTTTGGTTCCTAGTTCGGCAGTAGAACCATCCATAATCGCGCCCTCAGCGGCCCAAACTCTCTCTAAGAAACCTTGTAGATCGACACCTTCTGCGTATCCGCGCAAAAGCGTCATCGCTAAATGGGTATGAGTATTTACCAAACCAGGAGCAATTAATTTCCCACTCGCGTCATAATTTATGGCGCCATTTAGTTGGGACTTGGATATTTCGACTATCTCGCCAGCTCGTATTCCAATTGAATAATTCTCAAGTACTTCACCAGAGCTATTACATGTTACGAGATATCTAGCATTGTTAATTGCTAGATCTAACTCAGGCATATATCGACACCAATTCGGGAAGGGCCGCTTCAATAACACTTAAAGTCTTAGCCTTACCTTGAACTAGTACATCTTTAATATCATCCTCGCTGATCTCACCATCAAATAAGCCGGCGGCCGGATTTACGATCAGCGCAATGGCAGCGTAAGGAACTCCTATTTCTCTAGCTAGAGCAGCTTCTGGACAGCCAGTCATTCCAACGACAGTTGCGCCTGCAAGTGCGGCAAACCGAATCTCAGCGGGAGTCTCAAATCTCGGGCCATTAAAACCTGCGTAAATACCACCTTCTCTAAGCGGGATTCCTATTTTCTTAGCTCCATTGCTTAGCGCTGTCCGCACAGTTTTTGAATAGACATTTGTCATATCTATATGTCGCACGCCATCTTCGCCATCAAAAAAAGTACTTATTCGTCCGGAAGTGAAGTCAACGAAATCTTCAATTAACGTGAGGTCACCTGGGGCAAGAGTGGTATCGACTCCGCCGACTACATTAATCGCGATAATCGCGGAGACTTCTTGATCTTTTAACGCCTGGATATTCGCTCGATAATTTATTTTATGCGGGGGGATTGAGTGACCACCGCCGTGTCTTGTAAGAAAAACTAATTCAGCGCCTTGCCATTGACCGATAGTAATTTCCGCTTCTCCATAACGAGTATTAATTCGTTTAGGAGAATTTCCAGATAGAGCTGGCAGGTCATAAAAACCAGTCCCAGCTAGGAGCGCAATCCGGCAACTCAAGCGTTTGAACCTGCCATCAACCGGCCAATTTCGGCTCGGTCAGCGCTCTTCGAATCAAATGTCGCCACGATTTTGCCACCATAGATAACAGCTATGCGATCAGAAAGCGATAGAACTTCATCTAATTCGGCAGATACCAAAAGAATTGCTGATCCTTTGTCCCGGGCAGCAATCAACTGATTATGGATAAATTCTATTGATCCAACATCGACACCGCGCGTGGGTTGAGCGGCTACAACTACTTTTTTGTTTTGACTCAATTCTCGAGCAACTACCGTTTTCTGCTTATTTCCACCGGAGAGTGAACTTGCGGGTAAATTGGGCGACGGAGTTCGTATGTCATAACTTGCTACCAAAGTGATTCCATTTTTTGCAATTGCATCATGATTTCTTATCCAGCCTTTTGCAAAAGGCGCTTTATCAAAGGTGTTTAAAATTAAATTATCCGCAATTGAATAACTTGAAACAAGCCCATGCTTCTCGCGATCCTCTGGGATATGTGAAATACCTGCGTCATGCGCTGCACGTGGCGAGAGATTCGGTAGCTCAACCCCTTCAATGAATACAGTCCCACCGACTCGATTTCTCATACCGCAGATTGCTTCAACTAATTCACGTTGACCATTTCCCTCAACACCAGCTACTCCGAGAATTTCACCGGACCTTACTTCTAGCGAGAGACCGCGGACCGCTTCCAATTTTCGATCATCTAACACTTGTAAATCAGTTACTTTAAGGGCGGGGGCAGCTGGCTTTGCTTGTGATTTTTCTACTCGCAAAACAACTTCTCTACCAACCATCATCTGAGCAAGTTGCGCCTCTCCGCTTTGCTTGGGGGAAGTAGTTCCAACTAATTTACCATTGCGCAATACAACGACTCGGTCTGCTACCGCCATTACTTCACGTAATTTATGAGTGATGAAAAGAATTCCAACGCCACGTTTTGCAAGATTGCGTAGCACATCAAGTAGTTCGTCGGTTTCCTGCGGTGTCAAAACCGCTGTTGGTTCATCAAGAATCAAAAGTTTAACGTCGCGTCGCAGAGCCTTAAGAATTTCAACTCGTTGTGCCATTCCGACTGGTAAATCCTCGATAATTGCATCTGGATCTACATCAAGACCATATCTCTCAGAAATAGCCTTTGCAGCGTTGCGAGCTTCTTTCATCTGAATCACACCAAGTTTTCTTGGCTCATCACCAAGTATCAGGTTTTCAGTAACGCTCATGACTGGAACTAACTGGAAATGCTGATGAACCATGCCAATTCCATTAGCGATAGCGCTTGCTGTATCACCTGGTTCAATAACTTTCCCATTGATTCGAATTACACCCGAGTCAGGCTTTACGAGACCAAAAACTGATTTCACTAGAGTCGATTTGCCAGCACCATTTTCTCCGAGAAGCGCAACGATTTCGCCAGGGGCAACTTCCAATGAAATTTCGTCATTTGCCTTAACTTGTCCAAAACTCTTACTAACTTTTTCTATCTCCAGGAGATTTGTCACGCTTTCTCCTTCTCGTAAGGAATTCCTTCTGCGGCCGGAGGACGAACTTTTCCTGCGGAGATTGCAAGAATGACTATCGTTAGAACGTAAGGCAGGATATTTATGAATTGCTGGGGAATCTCGACTACCTCATCTATCATCAATTGGCTAGTTACTGCTTGTGCTAAACCAAAGAAAAGTGCCGCAGCAAAAGCGCCGAGTGGATTCCACCTTCCAAAGATCATGATGGCAAGAGCTGTAAATCCCTTGCCTGCGGTGAATCCACGTTCGAAAATTCCGACTGCTTCGAGAGACAAATACGCACCAGCGAGACCACCAATTCCACCCGCAATGGTTACGTTTATATATCGCAATTTGATTACTGAAACTCCGGCAGTATCTGCGCTGGAAGGATATTCGCCCACCGCACGAGAACGAAGTCCCCAAGAAGTTTTATAGAGTGCAAACCAGAGGGCAACTACTATAAAGATGCCGAAGTATGTAATTGGACCGTGGAATGAAAGTATTGCGCCAGCAATTGGGATATCACTAAGAATTGGAATTTCAATGGGAGAAAGTGTTCCTGCAATTGAATAATTCTGACGGTAAAGGAAAGAGGTAAGGCCTGCTGCCAGTATGTTAAGAATTACTCCAGCGATTATTTGATCCATTTTCCACGAAATCGCCATCAGCGCAAGAAGTAATCCCATCATCGACCCAGTGAAAATACCAACTAGCACTCCCAAAACTGTGTCTTTGAAAATTGCCCCCAAGAAGAAAGCTGTAAACGCGGATATCAACATGGTGCCCTCAATGCCAATATTTACGATTCCGGTTCGTTCGCACATAACGCCAACCATCGCCGCTAATGCCAGAGGTAAAGCAAGTTGGATAGCTGAAAAAGAAACAGAAGTGGCAACTATCCCATTTTGAGCGTAAAAATAAGCGAAGACTAAAACTAAGCCAACAATGAGTGGATATCGAGTTTTGAGTCTCATCAGTTACTCCATCCGCTCGTAATCGCAACGTTTTCGTGTCGACGTTTCAACAAGCGTGCAAGTAGTGGAGCGGTCACAAAAAATAAAATTAATGCAAGTAGTAGATCGACTATTTCTGGAGACACTCCTGTTTTGAATTGAACTGTGGATCCCGACGCTCGCATGCCACCAATTAAAATAGCCGCAGGTATGACTCCGAGAGGATTTCCTCGACCAAGAAGAGCTACTGTAATTCCATCAAAGCCAAGACCCGCGTTGAAAGCCGGCTCAAATCTTCCTGTGATACTAAGAGTTTCAATTGCGCCTGCGATTCCGGCAATGGAACCACCTACAAGCATGCTCAATATTGTTACGCGCTTAACTGATATTCCGGCATACCATCCAGCATTACGGTTTCTGCCGATTGTTTCAATGCGAAAGCCCGTCGTTGTATTTCTCAGTAACCACCAGAGCGCGATAGAGAATGCAATTGCGATGAAGAATCCGAAGGGAAGTCCAAATATGTCAGGGATACGTGCCGAATCTTGAATCGCGGGCGTTCTCGTAAGCGGCTGATCTGGCTCTTTAAATGGCGTGCTCGCCAAATAGTCGGCAATTGCAATCACCATGCTATTCAGCATGATTGTCGTAATGACCTCATGTACACCGCGATAAGCCTTAAGGGCTCCTGCGATAAAAGCAACTAGGGCCCCAAAAGTTGCTCCGAACAAAAGTGCTAAAGGAATATGAATCAACGTTGGAAGTCCAACAAAGTAATAACCAGCCCAGGCTGAAGCGAGCGCTCCAGAGATGAGCTGTCCTTGGGCGCCGATATTAAATAGGCCAGCTCGAAGGCAGATAGCCACTGCCAATCCGCTTAAAATTAAAGGTGTCGCTTTTGCAAGCGTTACAGAAATTCCATCAAATGAGAGAAATGCAGTTTCAAATAGGACTTCATATGTGTAAAGCGGATTAATTCCCTGGACCGCAATCATAATTCCACCAAAAAACATAGCAACCAAAACCGATAGGAGTGGGATTAATACGCCAGAGAGAGGTAATCGCTTCATTCGCCAACTATCCTAGTAATTACTAAGTGATAAAGGAATGGGAGGTGCAAGAGCACCTCCCATTCCTTTTCTATTTACTTCCTTAGAGTTTCACTCCAGTTGGTACGGATCCATCTAGTACCTGAGGAGTAATTGCCGCTACCTTGTCTTTGATTTCCTGAGCAATCTTGGAGTCGAAGTCGTGGTAAGGCGCAAGACCGACTTCACCGAAGAAGTTTCCTCCGGCTATCGATCCATCTTTAGCAGCTTCAATTAGAGCTGCTACACCCTTGTCAATCAACTTCATTGCTGAGGTGACCAAGCATGGTTGAGCTTCTGGCAAAGTTCCCCATTGATCTGCGTCTACACCGATGCAATATGCACCCGGTGTTTGCGCAATCTGGAGAAGCGCTCCGTTACCTGTGTTTCCGCCAGCACCGAAGATCACATCAAAGCCCTGAGAGAGCATCTGCTTTGCAGTTGCTCCACCCCAAGCTGGATCGTTGAATGCGTTATCTGGAGCGTGGTAGACCAGTTTTGTCTCTGGGTAATCTTTTCCGAGTTCATTAGCAGCGTAAGCAACGCCGTTTCGGAAACCTTCACCGAAGTAACGAACTGGTGGAACTGTGTCGGTTCCTAGAACCGCACCAGTCTTTCCACTAGTTGTGATTTGTCCCGCGAGATATCCAGCTAAGAAGCCTGCTTTATCTTCAGGGAAAACTAGACCAGTCAAATTTGGAACTGCAGCTCCTTGGAACTGGTCAACTCCAATAAATTTGATATCTGGATATTGTGCAGCTGCAGTTGACATCGCTTCGGCCATCAAGAATCCGACGCCAATAATTACGTTATAACCGTTTTCTGCAAACTGTCCAATGTTTGTTGCATAATCTTTTGGATCAACAGTCTCGATATATTTCGCGAAACCGCCAACCGCTGTGGCGCCAGCTTGGGCACCTTCCCATGCGGACTGGTTGAAGGACTTGTCATCTACCTTTCCGGTGTCTGTTACAAGACCGATGCAGAATGCATTTTCAGAACCGCAATCAGCCTCAGATGTCGCAGAGTCGCTGCTGCAGGCAGCTAATCCGAACAACGCAAGGCTTAACGCTGCGGCGATTGCCGCAAGACGCTTTAACATGTGTCTCCTCTCAAAGTTTCTAGCAGAATTGCTAGCTAGTTTTCACTAGAAAATCGATCGATTTATCAACCAATGTGGGGAGCCATCTGTTGACTGCCGGAATCCTATCTCTCGGGAATTACCTAACTGGAGACGACTCGAACCTGCCCGTGGTCGTTTTCATCACGAATAAGTAACGTTCCTGAACCTTCAAGGCAAGGTTTAGGCTACGAGCATGCGAACCATCGCCTGGCGGGAAGAAAACGGCGGCTTTATCCAATTGCTTGATCAAAGGCGTTTACCAGAAAGCGCAACGCAACTTGATGTGACAAGTAATGAAGAGTTAATTAATGCAATTCAAAATCTTGCAGTTCGTGGAGCGCCAGCCCTAGGTGTTGCCGGCGCACTTGGGGTTGCATTAATCGCGCATAGAGCGGAATCGGAATCTTGGAGTAAAGACGACATCGAACGAGCAATTTCACAACTACGAGAGGCTCGCCCAACTGCCGTGAATCTTGCTTGGGGCGTTGACTTGGCTAAGGGTCAATTCACGAACGGTCCAGCCGCTGTTCTAAAGCTTGCTCTCAAACTGGCCGAAGACGACGCTAAATCTTGTCGTGAAATGGGAAGAATCGGTGCAGATTATTTAATTGAGAAATTAGGTAAAAAGAAACTGCGAATTCTCACCCACTGTAATACCGGAGCTTTAGCAACTACGGAGTGGGGAACCGCGCTGGGTGTTGTTAGAGAGCTGCACTCTCGCAAATTAATCGAGGAAGTTTTTGCAGACGAAACCCGTCCGCTACTACAAGGTTCAAGATTGACTGCTTGGGAGTTGGCGCAAGCGGGAATTCCATATCGAATACTTCCAGATGGCGCCGCTGCCAGCGCCCTCTTCTCCGGATTGATTGATGCGGTGCTTATTGGCGCAGATCGCATCGCAAGAAATGGCGATAGCGCAAATAAAATTGGTTCACTCTCGGTTGCGGTAGCAGCAAGCCAAGTTGCAGTTCCATTTCTAGTTGTAGCACCTGAATCCACGGTAGATCGCAATATCGAATCTGGCGAGCATATTGAAATTGAATTTCGCTCAGATTCTGAAGTTACAACTTTTGCAGGCGTAAATATTGCGCCAGCAGGTTCGGAGACTTATAACCCCGCCTTTGATGTGACACCCGCAAGATATATAACCGCTGTGGTCACAGATAAAAAGGTTTATCGAGTAAAAGATGGCGAAGCGCTATGAGTGAGCTACAAAAATTAGTTGAACGATCTAAGAAACTCGGCGCTGACCAAAATTTAGTCGTGTACGGAGGTGGAAATACTTCCGCTAAAGGAGAGATAAAAGATCACCTAGGAAGAAATCGAACTGTCCTTTGGGTAAAAGGTTCGGGCGCTGATATGCAATATGGAGAAGCCGTGGATTATCCAGCCCTGTATCTCGAAGAGTTAATTGCGCTTCACAAGATGGACAAATTAGATGATGAAACCATGGTTGATTACGTAACCAGAGCTTTAGTAGATCCGACCGCACGCCGTCCTTCTATTGAAACGCTTCTCCATGCGTTTTTACCCGCCAGACATATTGATCATGTGCATGCCGATCTCATTTGCGCATTGACAAATCATGAAGACGGCAAGTCCGCAGTAACGGAAGCGTTGGGCGAAGGATTCGCTTATGTCGATTGGATACGACCGGGCTTTCAACTATCAAAACTAGTAGGAGAACTCAAAGATTATGAAGGTGTAGTGCTAGCGCACCATGGACTTATTGTTTGGGATGACGATAGTGATAAATGCTATGAAAAAAACTTAATTGCAGTAGCGAAGGCTAAGTCATATCTGGATTCTCTTAAGAGACCACCTAAAGCTGATTTTAGGCATCAAGATTTGAGTGATTCTGAAATTCGAGAGTTACTCCTTAAATTGCGGGGCAAGCTCGGAAAGCGCCAAATTCTGCGGACTGATAATCGACTAAGAGCTGTAGCGGATCGACCAGATCTTCCAAAAGTTATTGCTAGTGGAACTTCAAGCGCTGATCACATGCTCCGAATCAGGCCTTGGTCTTGTGCTTCTACAGTTGACTCGGTAGATGAATCAATAACCAATTATCGAAAACGGTATGCCGAGTATTTTGAAGTAAATCGCTCTCAATTACCACCCGGATACGTTAGCCATGGAAATGATCCTCGAGTATTTCTTGTTCCAGGGCTAGGAGCAGTCACGGCGGCCACAACAGTTAGTGAAACTAAGATGCTGGCTGATATTGCCTTCCATACCCACTCTGTTGCTGCTTTGGTCGCAGATAGTTTTGCAAAGCCACGAGCGCTGCCTGATAGTGAAATCTTCGGCTTTGATTACTGGCCTATGGAGCTTTACAAACTAAAGTTAAAACCAAAGCCAGCGCTTTTGGCGGGTGCAATCTATGTAGTAACAGGCGCAGGAAGTGGGATTGGTCGTGGCATAGCGCTTTATCTCGCAAGTTTAGGTGCAAATTTAACGCTTGCTGATCTTGATAAAGCTGGGCTAGACAAGACCGCAAGTGAAATTCGAGAGAGAAAGTTTTCGGAACCACAATTAATTGTTGGTGATCAAAGCGATGAATTGAAAGTTCAAGAGACTATTGCGAGCACAATTTCAAACTTTGGTGGATTAGATGGACTTGTGTTAAATGCCGGAATTCCTGTGGCAGGAACACTCGAAGAACTCTCTATCGATTCATGGCGCAAAGGCTTAGAGGTCAATCTAACTTCGGCATTTCTACTTACTAAATATGGAATGAAAGCGATGCGCACACAAGGTATGGGAGGTAGTTTGGTTTACATCGCAAGCAAAAATGCGTTTGCTCCGGGAGCTGGATTTGGTGGGTATTCCGTTTCAAAATCAGGAATGATTCAATTGATGCGAATTGCAGCGTTAGAAGGTGGCGCCGCTGGAATTCGCGCTAATGCGCTAAATCCAGATGCCATCTTTGATAACAGCAAACTCTGGGAGGGTGGCGTGCGAGAGCAGCGAGCAAAGGAACATGGAGTTAAACCAGAAGAGCTCGAAGATTTTTACGCGAAGCGAAATCTGTTAAAAGTTCATGTTCGCTCCGAGGATGTTGCCCGATCAGTTGCCTATCTACTATCAGATGAATCTTCAAGAACTACCGGTTCAGTAATTCCAGTCGATGGTGGCGTAGCAGGAGGATTTCCACGATGAGTTCGATTAATTGGGATAACTTAAAGAGTGAAGCAAAACTAGCAATGGCTAAGGCATATGCTCCGTATTCAAAGTTTCCGGTTGGCGTTGCTGCGCTAGTAGATGATGGGCGAATTATTAGCGGCTGCAATGTCGAAAATGCCAGTTATGGTTTGACGCTCTGCGCAGAATGTTCGCTCGTTTCCGAATTGATTATGAGCGGCGGCGGAAGATTGATTGCTGCAGTTTGTGTGGATAAAAATGGCGACTTACTCTCACCTTGTGGTCGATGTCGGCAATTGCTCTTCGAACATGGCGGCGAAAAATTAGAGCTACTTACTCCAGAAGGTCCAAAGAGTATGGCTGAAATTCTTCCGTGGGGATTTGGCCCGAAAGATTTGAGTTAATGAGCGAACCATTTGCGGCTGTCGAAATCATCTCTACGAAGAGAGATAGAAATGAATTAACTGATTCTCAAATTGATTGGGTAATTGACGCCTACGTTCGTGGCGTTGTCGCAGATGAACAGATGTCGGCACTTTTAATGGCCATTCTGTTAAACGGAATGAACTCACGGGAAATTTCACGTTGGACTGATGCCATGATCAATAGCGGTGAGCGCATGAACTGGAATTCGCTGGCTCGACCGACGGTAGATAAACATTCAACTGGCGGCGTCGGTGACAAAATTACCTTGCCACTTGCACCTTTAGTCGCTGCGTGTGGCGCAGCGGTCCCACAACTTTCTGGCCGGGGGCTTGGTCATACCGGTGGAACTTTGGACAAAATGGAGGCCATAACTGGTTGGCGCGCTTCACTTTCAAATGAAGAGATGCTAAAAGTTTTACAAGATTGTGGCGCCGTAATTTGTGCCGCAGGAAGCGGATTAGCGCCAGCTGATAAGAAACTTTATGCGCTGCGAGATGTGACAGCGACGGTACAAGCAATTCCACTAATTGCCTCTTCTATTATGAGCAAGAAGATTGCCGAAGGTACAGGAGCGCTCATACTCGATGTTAAAACTGGAAATGGTGCATTTATGTCTGCGCCGGAACAAGCAAAAGAGTTAGCAAAAACTATGGTTGAACTTGGAAAACGAGCAGGTGTGAAGACTCGCGCTTTAGTTACCGCTATGGATGTACCACTTGGATTAACCGCTGGAAATGCTCTAGAGGTAAGAGAGTCAATCGAAGTTTTACAAGGTGGTGGCCCGAAAGATATTGTTGAACTGACCTTGATCCTTGCTCGAGAGATGCTAGATGCAGCTGGTGTAACTGGAAAAGATCCTGAAGTAGCTCTCCGTGATGGCAGCGCAATGGATCATTGGCGCCGTATGGTTTCTGCCCAAGGTGGCGATCCCGATGCACCGTTACCAAAAGCCAAAGAAAAGTTAACTATTAGCGCCGAAGCTAGCGGAGAAATCTCGACGATGAATGCGCTACAAGTTGGTATCGCCACTTGGAGATTAGGAGCCGGTCGCGAGCGTCAAGGTGAAAAAGTTCAAGCTGGCGCCGGAATTGAGATCCACGCAAAACCTGGCGATACCGTAAAAGAAGGATCACCTTTATTCACACTTCATTCAGATGAGCCAGCAAGATTTGAGAGAGCTAAATCGGCGCTAAGTGGCGCTGTAACATTTGGAAAAGTAGAGCGGTTACCACTTATCGTGGATCGGATCGATTAAATCCCTACTGGGTGCCAGATAGTTTTATATTCCATAAATGCCAAGATGCGCTCTGGTGAAACATCTTTTTCAAAAGTATGAATCCGCTTTAGATTTTCAGCGCCACTCACTCGCAATTCAGCGATGGAATCAATTCCTGATAAATCTAGCCCATCTATTTCCATATGGCTCGCTAGCCAAGGCGCTAATTCAGTTTTGATGCCGGTGAGGATATTGACAACGCCAGCAGGTAGGTCGGAGGTAGCCAATACTTCCGCGAGTGTTACTGCAGCAAGAGGTCGACTCTGGCTCGCAATTAGTACTGAAGTATTGCCGCCAGCAATTATCGGAGCCAGGCTCCGCACCAAACCGATAAGAGAATCTTTTTCCTCTGCAACAATGCCAATTACTCCTAAAGACTCTGGAATTGTGAAGTTGTAATACGGACCAGCGATCGGATTGTTATTTCCGCTCACAGATGTGATCTTGTCGCACCAACCGGCGTACCAAACCCATCGGTCTATTGCAGCTGATACCTCTTGTTTTGCAACGCTACTTGTTACGCCTGTCGTTGCAACAATTTCATCTACAAATTGTGAAGTGCGACCTTCTAACATTTCTGCAATCCGATAGAGAATCTGGCCTCGATTAAAAGCGGTTGCACCCGACCAACCTGGATGAGCATTTTTGGCGGCTAGTACGGCATCACGGAGATCTTTTCGTGAAGCTTGTGCCGGGTTGGCAATAAATTGACCGCGCTTATTTTTTATCTCGTATGAGCGACCAGATTCACTTCTTGGAAAGGCGCCACCAATAAATAACTTATAAGTCTTTTTCACATCAAGCCTCATCACTTAGCTCCTTTCCCAATCTTCAAATAAGCGCCAAGACCGTGGCGACCACCTTCGCGTCCCCAACCCGATTCTTTATATCCACCAAATGGGCTTGCGGGATCGAATTTGTTAAAGGTATTTGCCCAAATTACGCCCGCTTTTAATTGTTGTGCGGCCCAGAGAATCTTTGAACCTTTCTCAGTCCAAATACCTGCAGATAATCCATAAGGCGTGTTATTTGCTTTCTCAATTGCTTCGCGTGGTGTCCGGAAAGTTAAGATTGAGAGTACTGGTCCAAAAATTTCTTCGCGAGCAATTCGATGAGCTTGCGTAACCCCGGTAAAGATTGTTGGCGGATACCAAAAACCCTTCGCTGGAAGTGAGCATGGGGCGCTCCAAAGAGTCGCACCTTCTTTATCGCCAGAATCTGAAATCTCTTTGATCTTCGCTAGTTGTGCGCTGGAATTTATGGCACCTAGATCGGTGTTCTTATCAAGAGGATCTCCAACCCTAATTTTTGTCATTCGATCTTTTAGCCGAATTAGAAATTCATCAGCGATATTTTCTTGAAGAAGCAAGCGTGAGCCAGCGCAGCAGACATGTCCTTGATTAAAGAAGATGCCATTTACTATGCCTTCAACCGCTTCATCAATGGGCGCATCGTCGAACACAATGTTCGCACCTTTACCGCCAAGCTCTAGAGTCGCTGGTATTCCTCGCTCCGCTATGGAGCATGCAATTAACTTTCCAACTTCAGTTGATCCAGTAAACGCTACTTTATCGATATCTTTGTGATTAACCAGTGCGGCTCCGGTACTTCCATCACCAGTAATTATGTTTACAACTCCATCTGGAAGTTCTGCTTGTTGGCAAACTTCCGCAAATAAAAGAGCCGTTAATGGTGTTGTCTCTGCAGGTTTTAAAACAACAGTATTTCCAGTCGCGAGCGCCGGTGCAATTTTCCAGGAGAGCATCAAGAGAGGGAAATTCCAAGGGATGATCTGTCCGACGACGCCATGAGGGCGCGGGCGATCTCCGAATCCGGCGTACTCCAATTTGTCTGCCCAGCCAGCGTGATAGAAGAAGTGGGCTGCGGCTAGCGGAATATCAACATCTCTACTCTCTCGGATTGGCTTTCCGTTATCTAACGATTCGAGAACTGCGAATTCACGTGCTCGTTCTTGAAGGATTCTGGCTATTCGATAAAGGTATTTAGCGCGCTCTTTTGGTTTCGTTTTAGCCCATGTTTTATTTAACGCCGTTCTTGCAGCTTTTACAGCGCGGTCAACATCTTTGCCGTTAGCCAACGAAACTTTACTCAAAATCTCTTCCGTTGCAGGATTTATCGTAGTAAAGCGTTTGTTGGAATTTGCTGATACGAATTTACCGCCAATAAAAAGATCGTAATCTTTTTGGATTTTCACGACAGATCTTGATTCCGGCGCAGGCGCGTATTCGAATTTATTCATAATTAATCAACCGTCACATAATTTGCGCTCGAGTAATGTCCACTCTTTAATTTCATACGCTGGAGAAGAAGGTCATTTAGGAGTGCGCTGGCGCCGATTCGAAATAGATTGGGGTTCAACCAGTCACTTCCTGCCGTTTCATTTACCAAGACTAATTGCTTTATCGCATCTTTCGTGGTTCTTATTCCGCCAGCAGGTTTTACCCCGATTCTCTGACCAGTTAAACGATAGAAGTCTCGAACGGCCTCCAGCATTACAAGAACTACAGAGGGCGTTGCCGCGGGTGAAACCTTTCCGGTACTAGTTTTGATGAAGTCAGCCCCTGCCAACATCGCCAAATAAGAAGCTCGGCGCACATTGTCATAAGTAGCTAGCTCTCCAGTCTCCAAGATAACTTTTAAATGAGCCTCATTTGAACAAACTTCCTTAATTTCTCTTATCTCTTCAAATACTTCCATGAGCCTTCCAGATAAAAATGCTCCTCTATCAATCACCATATCTATCTCACTGGCTCCGGCGGAAATAGCATCCTTAGTATCTTGAATTTTCACTGCCATCGAAGCCCTGCCAGATGGAAATGCGGTTGATACTGCAGCTACAGGTATCTGTGTTCCACCAAAAGCATCTAAATATTTGCGGGCCACCTCGACCATATCGTTGTAAACGCAGATTGCGCCAACGCTTGGAACTGAAGGATCAGTGGGATCTGGGCGCACCGCTTTCGCAGCTAGCGATCTGACTTTTCCTGGCGTATCTGCACCTTCCAATGTTGTTAGGTCAATCATGCTAATTGCCAAATCAATTGCCATTGATTTACTGGAAGTTTTTATACTGCGAGTTCCAAGCATGGTTGCACGATTATCTGCGCCGACTTTATCTACACCAGGTAAATTCTCAAGAAAGGTCAGTAGCGAGCGTTCGCTGCCGTCAATTAAACCGGACATATACCCACGCTACCTGCATTAGAGAGCGAAATACGAGTTCGATTTGATCAATAATCGGATTAGCGGCCTGCTCAGAATCTGCAACCACCTCTATGTAGCACTTTATCTTTGGTTCTGTACCGCTGGGCCTGACGATAACTCGGTATTTCCCGTTCAGCCAGATGCGAACGCCATTAGTTGGAGGTAGGCCATCTGAAGGATGCTCCAGATCATCAAATTGTGTAACAGTAAAATTACCGAGCTGCTGAGGAAGATGAGTGCGAAGTTTTTTCATTATGTTTTCTATCTCTTCAACTTGCGAAGTTCTAATCGATATCTGGCGGGTACCGTGAAAGCCGTAACTATCCCAAATCTCATTTAACATTTCCGCTAGCGAACTCCCGTTACTTTTACGTTCGGCTGCCATCTC
>JAGWYB010000036.1 GCA_018969585.1 Actinomycetales bacterium
CCATCGCCAGAAGATCTTCCACGCAGACGTCGACCCATCCACGGAATTGCAAAGCTATAGAACCATTTAAAATCGATAGCAGCTTTCTGTAATGGTGTAATCGGTTGAGCAGGTGGCAAAGGTTTTCGCCAATCTTTGTCGTGCGGTAATTCAAAGCGAGCCAAGACTGCTTGTGCAACGCGGCGATGTCCTTCGCTATTTAGATGAAGACGATCTGCATCAATAAATCGAGTATCGCGCCAGAAATGATCAAGGTTTGGATCAAAGAGAATTGCGCCAACACTTGCGGCCCTGCGCCTTACATTTTCGTTAAAGACGGCAAAACGTTCCTGCCAAAGCTTCGCGGCTCGAGTTTTTGCACCAGTATCTTCCAATACACAGAAGAGCGCGAGCGTTGCCCCAGCTCTCGTCAGGATATCTACGCCTTCGTTATAAGTCGCAATAGTTTTATTGGGATCATATTTTGGGCGAATTACATCGTTGGCTCCGGCGTGAAAAGAAACGAGTGTTGACCTGCCTTCAATAAATGGCAGCGCCATCGGAATCTGATCGCGCACAACTTGGCCAACTAACTTTCCTCGGACTGCGAAATTTGCGTAAGTGAAATCTGGCCAATTAGCCGCCATTACCTCAGCGGTTCGATCGGCCCAGCCGCGATATTTTCCGTTAAAAACAACATCAGACATTCCCTCGGTCATCGAATCGCCAAGAGCAAGAAAACGTTTAAATTGCATTCCGTTTCCTATCGATTGCAAAGAGAGCAATCGACATAGCTACGCTTGCGTTAAGCGATTCCACGGTATTGCTCATTGGAATTGAAATAAGTAGATCACAATTTTCGCGAACCAATCTAGAAAGTCCTCGTCCTTCGCTGCCCACAACGACATATAGGTTCTGGTCGGCAATCTCCATCGCATCAACTGAGGTATCAGCATCGCCATCTAGACCTACAACAAAACAACCAAATTCTTTGGCATCCTGCATCGATCGGACCAAGTTAGTTACCTGGGCGATTGGTAAGCGGGCAGCTGCTCCAGCGGATGATTTCCAAGCCGCGGCAGTTAAGGGTGCATTTCGCCGTTCTGGAATTAGTAATCCATCGGCGCTAAATGCAGCTGCGCTTCGCGCAATCGCGCCAACATTTCTTGGGTCGGTAACGCCATCGACTGCAACAAAAAGCGCGGGCGATTTAGCTCTCGCAAAAATTTCTTTCTGGGATGAATACTGGAAAGGCTTGGCAACTAAGGCGATACCTTGGTGGTTTGCGATACCAGTCATATTCTCGATCTGGCGCCGCTCTACTTCGCGAATTCCAAGTCCCATCTTCTGGGCTAAGCGAATACTTTCCTCTAACCGCTCATCGATATCAACGCCATTTGCAACGACTAATTCTTTAGCGGGAATGCCAGCACGAAGCGCTTCAAGTACAGCGTTACGTCCAGCGACAGTATCAACATGTTCTTTGGGATCGCGTCTTCGATCTGGGCGCTTTCGATCAATCCGTTTACGCTCAACTCGTTTCCGCTGTGATTCATCTTTTGATTGATACTTCTTATGAGCGGGGCGATTTTCAGCGCGCGGAGTTGGTCCTTTGCCGCGTAGCCCACGACGTCTTGGTGGCTTAGCCATTTACGCTCCATCTTGGTCCGCTCGGTGTATCTTCGATATTAATTCCCAACGCGATGATTCGATCGCGAATTGCATCGGCGGCTGCGAAATCTTTTCGCACTCGCGCTGCTTCTCGTTGCTCAAGCAGTAGCGCAATCAAACCATCAACAGCGGCATCTAGATTCTTTGCTCCCAATCCATAATTAGGATCAAAGGGATCGCAACCCAAGATATCTAAGGCGCCGCGAATTGCAGATGCTTGCTCCAGCGCACTTTCGCCTGCGCTAAGCGCGCTATTTCCGGCGCGAAGCCACTCTGAGATAAGGGCGAGCGCTTGTGGAACTGCAAGATCATCATTCATCGCATCAGCAAACGCCGGATGAATTACCTTCGTTATCTCAGCGCCGCTCTCCTTTACCCGGATCAAGAAATTCTCAATCCGCCGGAAAGCAGTAGCTGATTCATCCAGCGCTTCAAATGAAAATTCCAACATTGATCGATAGTGAGCGCTGCCGAGATACCAACGTAATTCAACTCCGCGGACGCGCTTCAAAACTTCCATTACAAGTAGTGAATTACCAAGCGATTTGCTCATCTTCTCACCGCTAGTTGTTACCCAGGCGTTATGCATCCAACGTCTAGCAAATTTCTGGCCGGCCGATTCGGATTGTGCGATTTCATTTTCATGATGCGGAAAAACTAAATCAAGTCCGCCGCCGTGGATATCAAATTCATCGCCAAGATAAGCCGCTGCCATTGCAGAACACTCTAAATGCCATCCCGGTCTTCCAGCTCCCCAAGGAGTTGGCCAACTTGGTTCACCTGGTTTGGCAGCTTTCCAAAGTGCGAAATCTCGAGGATCTCTCTTAGAAGTATCTTCGGCATCTCCAGCGCTCTGTAGATCATCTAGCTTCTGATTCGAGAGCGTGAGATATCGTTTTAATTTTCTAACTTCCAAATAGACATCGCCGTTACCGGGTGCATAAGCGCTTCCGTTCGCAATTAATTTCTCCATTAACTCAATCATCTGAGTGATGTGGCCGGTTGCTCTTGGTTCATAAGTTGGAGGTAGAACATTGAGCGCTCGATAAGCATCGCTAAAGGCGCGCTCATATTTCATCGCTACCGCCCACCACGGCGCTTCTTCATGAATCGCTTTATGCAAAATTTTGTCATCAATATCAGTTACATTTCGAATGAATGTAGTTTCTAGCCCACTTGCCACTAACCAACGGCGCAAAATATCGAAATTAACGCCACTTCTTATATGGCCAACATGAGGAGCAGCCTGCACTGTTGCACCGCAAACATAGATTGAGGCTTTGCCACTAACTATTGGAACGAATTCGGAAGTTTCGCGTCGCGCAGTGTCGTATAACTTAAGTTTGCTACTCACTGGCTAATCCTAATTCGCTTTTGAAAGTAGGGCGGTCGCGACAGCTGCGATCCCCTTACCTTCTCCAGTAAAGCCAAGGCCATCTGTTGAAGTTGCGGTAACTGATACCGGCGCGCCACCTAACGACTTAGATAACGTTTCAATCATTTCGGTTCGACGAGCGCCAATCTTGGGGCGATTACAAACGATTTGCACTGAGACATTCACTATTGAGTAGCCAGCCCTAGTTATTCGATGCAAAGTCTCATTAAGTAATGAGATACCGGATGCACCTTGATACTTGGGATCTGAGGTTCCAAAGTTTGAACCAAGATCGCCGAGTTGAGCCGCAGCAAAGAGCGCATCACAGATTGAGTGAGCCGCTACATCGCCATCAGAGTGTCCCGCAAGTCCAGCTTCACCTTCCCAGAGAATTCCGCCTAACCAGAGTGGTCGCGCGCTATCAAATGCATGTGCATCAGTACCAAATCCAGTTCGCAATTCTCGCTGATTCGGATTTAACAATGAGATCGCAATCGCAATATCTTCTGCATTAGTTATCTTTAGAGCTAGCGCTTCTCCGGAAATTGTCTTGACCTTTATTCCGAGCGCTTCTACTAGCGCGGCATCATCGGTGGAATCTTCACTCGCTTCGTGGGCGCGATTTAGAAGTAATCTTTCAAAACCTTGTGGCGTTTGTATTGCGCGCAGCGCGCTTCGATCTAAGGTGTTTCTAACGTATCCGGCGGAATCAACTTCCTTTACCGTGTCAATCACTGGCAAAACTGGAATAACCGCGCTTTCGCCATTATTTAATTCAGCTAAAACTCGTTGCGCAAGTTCGCTAGTTGCAAGACCTCGTGCGGCATCATGAACTAAAACATGGTTAACGCTCGGAGAGATGTTCTGTAGAGCCAATCGAACTGAATCACTTCTTAGAACTCCACCCGTAATGACCTTCGCTGATTCACCAACAATCTTGCGAAATTCGGTTTCAAAACCAGTCGGGGCGGTAATAACTATTTCATCTACGACTTTTGATAGCGATGTAAAAGCTCTCTCAACTAACGAGATTCCATCAATTTGAAGTAACGCTTTGGGAACCTTAGCGCCGAGTCGATTACCAAGACCGGCACCAGCAATAATGGCAGCGCTCTTTGGTTGGCTCATAACGTGAGCCGATTAGGAGGCGAGCACCTCATCGAGAATTGATTCTGCTTTAACTTCATCTGTGTTCTCAGCTAACGCGAGCTCTGAGATCAAGATTGCGCGAGCTTTCGCGAGCATTCGCTTCTCGCCAGCAGATAGACCGCGATCAAGATCGCGACGATAAAGATCACGGACAACTTCAGCGACTTTAATTACATCGCCAGAGGCAAGTTTTTCAAGATTAGCTTTATAGCGACGAGACCAATTTGTTGGCTCTTCGGTATATGGCTGGCGTAGTACGCCGAAAACGCGGTCCAATCCCTTTGAGTCGACGACATCGCGTACGCCTACTAGATCAACATTCTCAGCTGGGACTCTTACTGTGAGATCGCCTTGTGCGACCTTCAAAACTAAGTAAATCTTCTCTTCGCCTTTTATGGTCCGCGTCTCAATCGCTTCGATTAGAGCCGCTCCGTGATGTGGATAAACAACGGTTTCGCCGACCTTGAATGTCATCGTGGGGATTTTGCCTTTCGCTAGAGGGCAATTTTATCAGAGAACTCCGTCCGAGAAAAATCGTGCTTTCTGCCATTATTCACCCATGAATCTTCGCGCAACTGCACTCCTCTTGACATCTCTCGGTTTAGTTACTCCGGCATTAACCGGTTGCGCAGCTGGTGGTAGCGCAGAAACTCGAAACATTCGACAAGTAACTGATGGCGTTGAAAAAGATCTTGAAGCGATAAAGGTTAGAAATATCAAAGTCGTTGCGCTCCCTGATGGTTCTGCCAACTTAGTTGGTTTTCTTGTTAACCACAGTGATACCCCAGACCAACTTGTAAATGTAACTTTAAATAACCAGACCGCGCTTTTACAGGGAGATGGAATTTTGCTCCGTAATCGCCCGGTAATTTTCGAAGGCGATAGCGCGACTGCGAAGGCTAAAGTGGCGCTACTAGATGCAAAACCCGGCTATCGAGTACCAGTTGCTCTCTATTTTGCCAACGGCGGAAAGTTAGAACTTGATGCGCTCGTTGTTGAAAATACTGGAATTTATAGCTCCATCTTGTAACCCAGACCGCGCACCGTCTGGATTATCTTTGGGTTTGCTGGATCATCTTCAATCTTCGCTCTGATTCGCTTTATATGAACATCCAAAGTCTTAGTATCGCCAACGTAATCGCTTCCCCAGACTCGATCAATTAATTGGATTCGAGTAAGTACTCGTCCAGCATTTCGCATTAAAAACTCTAATAATTCAAATTCCTTTAGCGGCAGCGATACCGGAATGCCATTTACCGATACTTGATGGCGATCAATATCCATGCGGATGCCTTGGACCGTAATCATGCCCGATTCAACAGAAGCGGATTCTGATCCATTTCTTCGCAATACCGCGTTGATGCGCGCAACTAACTCTCGAGCAGAATAAGGCTTAGTTACATAATCGTCAGCGCCAATTTCAAGTCCGACGACTTTATCCACCTCGGAATCTTTAGCGGTAAGCATGATGATGGGAACCTTTGATTTTGCTCTAATCTGGCGACAAACTTCAGTCCCAGAGATTTCCGGAATCATTAAATCTAAAAGAATTAAATCAATTCCGCCTTGCTCGAATTTCTTTAGCGCCTCGGTACCGGTTGCTGCGGTTATGACCGAGAATCCCTCTTTTCCAAGTAAGAATTCCAGGGCTTCTGAGAAAGAACTCTCATCTTCAACTATCAGAATCTTCGTCATCTGTTCTCCTCAGGTGGCGCAATTGGTAGCAGAATCGAAAATGTACTTCCCACGTTTTCTTTACTCCATACCTTCACATCTCCACCATGATTTAAAGCAACATGTTTAACGATGGAAAGGCCAAGACCAGTACCACCAGTTTGTCGTGAGCGAGCTGGATCCACTCTATAAAATCGTTCGAAAATTCTGCCAAGTTCTGATTCTGCAATCCCGATTCCTTGGTCCGTTACAGATATTTCTATTAAGCCGTTTCTAACCGATGAAGTTACTGAGACTTTGGTATTTTCTGGCGAATAGTTGATTGCGTTTTCTACCAAGTTATGTACCGCGGCGATTAACTGATCTCTATCTCCAATTACCGTTGCATTCTGTAGGGCACCTAACTCAATCGTGATACCTCTCGCCTCAGCGCTTATCTGGGCTTGATTAATCGCTTCTCTAATTATGTCTTCAATCTCGACCGGAAAAGCTTTCTGTAACGGGTCGCTGCTTTGTAAGCGCGAGAGATCAATAATTTCTTGAACCAATTCAGTTAAACGCTTGGCTTCATTCTGCATTTTTGTGGCGAACCGAACTACCTCTTCAGGTTGATTCTTTGCTCCCAGAATCGCCTCACTTAAAAGTCCCAGTGCTCCAATTGGAGTCTTCAACTCGTGGGAAACATTCGCTACAAAATCCCTGCGGACTGCATCGATTCTCCGCGCCTCGCTTTCATCAGAAACCAATACGAGAATCAATCCATCTT
>JAGWYB010000013.1 GCA_018969585.1 Actinomycetales bacterium
GGACAATCAAGTGGGTGATTAATTAGTAATAACTCCATAACTCCTTGCTGCGCTTTATCTGCAACTGGCGAAGTTAATTGGGTATTTACAACCATTCCGGGCTCAACGGGGATTGTGCAAGAGGCTTGTGGTTTAGGGAACTTTCTTCCATTTATTTCGATCTCAACCAGACATTGGCGACAAGCGCCTACTGGATCCAAAAGTGGGTGATCGCAGAATCTTGGAATTTGAATTCCAAGTCGCTCTGCGGCGCGAATTACTAGAGTGCCTTTCGGAACAGTAACTTCGAAACCATCGATAGTTAATGTGATCATTTCAGTCTGAGTAGATAACTCTTGAGTGTTCATCGAGTTTCCGCCAAATCAAAGAGAGTCGATTTCGCTGGATCAAATGGACAGCCACCTTGCTTCAGATGCTCTAGATATTCATCGCGGAAATATTTAATTGAAGAGATGATAGGGCTTGCGGCTCCATCCGCTAACGCACAGAATGAACGACCAGCGATGTTGTCACAGAGATCTAATAACTTATCAAGATCCTTAGCTTCGCCTTTTCCGCTTTCCAGGTCTTGCAGAATCTGAACTAACCACCAAGTTCCTTCGCGGCATGGAGTGCACTTTCCGCATGACTCATGTTTGTAAAATTCTGTCCATCGCAATACTGCTCGAACAATGCACACTGTTTCATCGAATATCTGGAGCGCTTTAGTTCCAAGCATGGATCCGGCTGCCGCTACGCCTTCATAATCAAGCGGTGTATCTAGATGAGCATCGGTAAATAGCGGTGTTGATGAACCGCCTGGCGTCCAGAATTTCAATTTATGGCCGTTACGAATTCCCCCCGCCATCTCAATTAATTCACGGAGCGTAATTCCAAGTGGCGCTTCGAATTGTCCTGGGTTTTTAACGTGGCCGGATAGCGAATAGAGAGTAAAGCCTTTGCTCTTCTCAGTTCCCATAGCAGCAAACCACTCGACGCCTTTATCGATGATCGCCGGAACTGAAGCAACTGATTCAACATTATTAACAACCGTTGGCCGCGCATATAAACCGGCAATCGCAGGAAATGGTGGGCGAAGTCTGGGTTGTCCGCGGAAACCTTCGAGTGAATCAAGAAGCGCAGTCTCTTCGCCACAAATGTAAGCGCCAGCGCCAACGTGAAGTACTAACTCTAAATCAAAACCTTTACCAAGAATATTCTTACCAAGATAGCCAGCTTTATATGCATCATCAATAGCTTGCTGAACGCGTCTAATTACATGAGCGACCTCGCCGCGAATATAAATAAATGCATAGTTAGCACGAATGGCGTATGAACCAATAATGATTCCTTCAATCAATGAATGTGGATTTGCCATCAAGAGAGGCGTATCTTTACAAGTTCCAGGCTCTGATTCATCGGCGTTTACAACAAAATAATGTTCCTTGTTATCGCCTTGAGGGATAAAGCCCCACTTCATTCCAGTTGGGAATCCAGCGCCACCACGACCGCGAAGTCCAGAGTCTTTTACTAATTTGATTACATCATCTTCTGGCATGGAAAGGGCTTTTTCAATCGCCTTATAACCACCATTGCGTTTATAACCTTCGATCGTGAAGGAATCTTTCTGATCCCAGAATGCAGATAGGACTGGAGTTAATTTACTCATCGTTGCCCCTTTGCAATCTTGAGGCCAAGTAACGTGGCTTCACCTGCAGCAACGCCCTCACCGGCTTTGCCATCGTTAATTCCTGCGAGTACTTCAGAGTTGGCTTTCCAAGTTGGTAACTCATTTGGTCCACGAGTTGGTGGGATTGGTTTACCAGCGCGACAAGAATCAACAAGGTCTTTTGTTGATTGCACAGTCTGGTTATCGTAAAACTCCCAATTAACCATTACTACTGGCGCATAATCACATGCGGCATTGCATTCGATATGTTCGACTGAAACTTTTCCGTCGCTAGTTACTTCATCGTTCTCTACGCCAAGATGCTCTTTGATTGCCTCAAATATCGCATCGCCACCCATTACTGCACAGAGCGTGTTTGTGCAGATGCCAACGTGATACTCACCAACTGGCTTGCGCTTATATTGGGTGTAGAAGGTCGCTACCGCATTAACTTCGGCGGTCTCTAGAGCGAGCTTCTCAGCGATTACCTCAATCGATTCTGGAGTGACATATCCATCGCGCGCTTGTGCAAGATGTAAAAGCGGCATGATTGCCGAACGAGATCTTGGGTAGCGCTTTATGATTGATTCGATTAAAGCATCATCTTTACTTGTTAATGGCATTAGCGATCCACATCTCCCATCACTGGGTCGATTGATGCGACTGCTGCTACAACATCTGCAATTAAAGATCCTTCACACATTGCTGAAGTTGATTGCAAATTACTAAATGATGGTGTTCTAAAGTGCACTCGATAGGGACGCGTTCCGCCATCTGAGACTATTTGTGCGGCTAATTCGCCACGTGGTGATTCAACTGGTGCATAAACCTGTCCAGCTGGCACGCGGAAACCTTCAGTAACAATCTTAAAGTGATGAATTAAGGCTTCCATCGACGTTCCCATTATTTGGCGGATGTGATCCAGTGAATTTCCAAGGCCATCGCCACCAAGAGAGAGTTGAGCCGGCCAAGCAATTTTCTTATCTGCAACCATTACTGGCGCGCCATTTAATTTATCCAACTTATCGCATGCTTGTTCAATTATCCGAAGAGATTGTTCTAGCTCTTGCATACGAATCAAGAATCTTCCATAAACGTCGCAAGTATATGTGGTGATTACATCAAACTTGTAATCTTCATAACCGCAATAAGGCTCAGTCTTTCTAAGATCCCACGGCATACCAGTTGCGCGTAGTACTGGTCCAGTAACACCGAGAGTGATGCAGCCGGCAAGATCTAAGTACCCGACATCTTTGGTGCGCTTTAACCATATTGAGTTTCCAACTAACAATTTCTCGTTATCTTTAAAATTCTTTCTTAGATCTTTAACAAGCTCGCGAATTTTTGGAACGGTATCGCTCGGCAGATCTTGGGCCACGCCGCCTGGGCGGATGTAAGCCATATTCATACGTAAACCGGAGACCATTTCGAAGATATCTAGGACTCGTTCACGCTCACGGAATGCGAAGAACATCGGAGTGATAGCGCCAAGCTCTAACGCTCCGGTTCCTAATGCAACCATGTGAGATGAAATGCGATTCAACTCCATCATTAATACGCGAATCACAGAAGCGCGTTCTGGGACTTGATCAGTGATGTTTAGAAGTTTTTCGGTTGCTAAGCAATATGCAGTTTCATTAAATAGTGGAGATAAATAATCCATACGCGTAACAAATGTGACGCCCTGAGTCCAGGTTCGATATTCGGTGTTCTTCTCTATACCAGTGTGTAGATAACCGATTCCACAGCGCAATTCGGTGATGGTCTCGCCTTCAAGTTCTAGCATTAAACGTAGAACGCCATGTGTTGATGGATGTTGTGGACCCATATTGACAACAACGCGCTCTTCTTTTGCGCTTCCAATGTCGCGCGCAACATCATCCCAATCACCGCCGGTAACTGAGTAGATGCGACCTTCAGTCGTCTCGCGAGATGAGGCAAAAGTACTCATCGATATGACCTCCGCTCATCTGGAGCTGGAACAGTTGCTCCGATGTATTCGACCGGAATTCCACCGAGCGGATAATCCTTACGTTGTGGATGGCCGGGCCAATCATCGGGCATCAATATTCGAGTTAGCGCTGGATGTCCGTCAAAAATAATTCCGAACATGTCAAAAGTTTCGCGCTCATGCCAATTATTTCCAGCCCAGACTTCGACAAGTGATGGAATATGTGGATCAGAATCTGGAACTGATACTTCTAACCTAATCCGACGATTATTTGTCATCGAAAGCAATGGATAAACCGCATGGAGTTCTCGACCAGTATCTGCGGGATAGTGAACACCGCTAACTCCAAGACAAACTTCAAAGCGGAGTTTATTTCGAAGTACTAACGCAACTTCAACTAATTTCTCGCGCTTAATATGTAACGTTAATTCGCCACGATCAACAACAACTCTTTCGATCGCATCGTTAAATTCAGGATAGGCACGCTCTAATTGGTCGGCAATATCATCGAAATACGAGCCATATGGGCGCTGTGACGAATTGGCACTTGCCTGCTGACGTTCCAGTCCGCCGTAACCAGAGGTATCACCAGTTCCAGCGACGCCAAACATTCCTTTTTCGCTCATCACTCACCCTTGCCTTGGAAGACTGGGATCTGATGAGTTGGAAGCGAAGCTAGCGCTGCTTTTTCAACTTCTGCAATAACTTTTTTACGATTTACACCTAACTTCGCATCTTTAATCTGTTCGTGCAATTTAAGAATGGCATCTAACAACATCTCAGGTCTTGGTGGACAGCCAGGAAGATAGATATCTACTGGAATGATGTGATCCACTCCCTGCACAATCGCGTAATTGTTAAACATGCCGCCAGATGAAGCGCAGGCTCCCATCGAAAGTACCCACTTCGGTTCAGACATCTGGTCGTAAATCTGGCGAACTACTGGCGCCATCTTCTGAGAGACTCGACCAGCGACAATCATTAGATCCGCTTGTCTTGGTGAAGCTCGGAAAACTTCCATTCCAAATCGAGATACGTCATATTTCTGGGCAGAACCAATCGCCATCATCTCAATCGCGCAGCAAGCTAATCCAAAGGTGGCTGGCCAGAGCGAATTGCTTCGCATATATCCGGCTAGCTTCTCGACCGTCGTTAAAAGAAAACCGGAGGGGAGTTTCTCTTCTAAACCCATTAATCCCACTCCAATCCACCGCGGCGCCATACATATGTATACGCAACGAATACGGTGAGTATGAAGATGATCATTTCAATTAATCCAAAGAGCGCTAATTCGTCATACGCAACTGCCCATGGATATAAAAAGACGATTTCGATATCAAAAATAATGAAAAGCATCGCAGTTAAAAAATATTTAACTGGAAATCTGCCGCCGCCCTGGGCTTGAGGACTGGGTTCAATTCCGCATTCATACGCATCTAACTTGGCGCGGTTGTAACGCTTTGGCCCAGCAAGCGCTCCGGCAACAACAGAGAAGACTGCGAATCCAAAGCCGATTGCTCCAATTACGATGATCGGAATATAGGGATTCACAATCAGGAATCCTAAGCGAGCCCTAGAAAGGGGGCGAAATCAGGAGCCCTTGATACCTGTGTGAACTGCCACAACTCCCCCTGTGAGATTGGTCCATGAGGGGTTTTGCCAGCCATTAGCACTCATTTTTGCCGCAAGCGCACCTTGATCAGGCCAGGCACGGATTGATTCAGCTAGATACACATATGCCTCCGGATTTGAAGCGGTCCGCTTTGCAATCTTTGGTAATAACTTCATCAAATAATTCATATAGATCTTCTTAAATATGAAAAAGGTTGGAGTTGAAAATTCGACTATCACCATCCGGCCGCCAATTTTCGTAACTCGAAGCGATTCACGAAGTGCTTTCTCATAGTCCCTCGTGTTTCTCAAACCGAATGAAATTGTTGTCACATCAAATGTGTTATCCGGAAAGGGCAGTTTCAAAGCATCGCCTTTTACAAAATTTAAATATGGTCGTTTTTTCTTTCCGACTGCCAACATTCCCTCAGAAAAATCCATCGCGATTACTTCTGCTCCTGCTTTATGTAATGGCTCACTTGAAGAGCCAGGACCTGCAGCAATATCGAGAATTTTCATCCCTGGTCTCGGAGCAATTATCTTTACAACTTTCTTTCGCCAGGCTTTCGTTCTTCCCAAACTCAATAAGTCGTTCACGAGATCGTAGCGTCGCGCTACGGCATCAAACATTGAGGCGACCGCCTCGGGATCTTTTCCTAAATCTGCTCGACTCACGAGGTCATCATCTCGGGCGGTACGCTTGCTCCACAACTCGAGACGAAGGCTAGCGATGCATATTTCAATCACCACCGAATTACTTGGTGAGCATCCACAGCTACTTGAAATCAACGCACCTGAATATGGCCAGGAATTCACATCTTGGGTTCGCGGTGGCGATGGACTTGTTGGTCTTGGCGTTTTCAAGAAACATGTCGTAACCGGCTCCAACCGATTTGCGGATGCGCAACGCTGGTGGCGTAATGAAATCAACTCATTAGAAATCCATAACAATGTTCACGGAACTGGAACTGGGCCGGTACTTTTCACATCATTCTCTTTTGATCCTTCCGAAGAGTCAGTTCTACTTATCCCTGAGGTAGTTATTGGCAGACGAAACGGCCGGGCTTGGATTACTTGGATTGGAGCAAAACCTCAACCTGGTTTACATAGCCTGAAACCAAAACCAGCGCCGCTAAATCTCAATTGGAGCGGCAGTAATGGCGATGTCTGGCAAGAACGAGTTGCCCGCGCCGTTTCGAAGATTAAAGAAGGTGAGTTAGAGAAAGTTGTTCTAGCCCGATTTGCTACAGCAACATGTGACCACCCGATTCAAACTCGAAATCTTATTCATGAACTTGCGCGGGAATATCCTTCAACGTGGATTTATTCCAACTCAGGATTGATTGGCGCCACACCAGAGCTACTCGTCCGGTTAAGTAAATCTCTCGTGACTTCACGAATCCTCGCTGGAACAATTCGCAAAACCGGTGATGATGAACGCGATCTAGCGTTAGCTGGTTCTCTTGCAAGATCATCTAAAGATTTAGAAGAGCACGAGTACGCAGTTCGCTCCGTTGCTGATGCCCTAACACCACTCTGTTCCTCTATGAACGTGCCGGAGTCACCATTTGTTCTCCATCTTTCTAATGTTATGCATTTGGCAACGGATGTAACTGGCGTTTTAAACGATAGCGCCACACCTATTGATATCTTCGATTTAGTCTCACGCTTACACCCAACTGCTGCTGTCTGTGGAACTCCAACTAATCTTGCCAAGCAGACCATTGATGAAATTGAAGGAATTTCACGCGGACGTTATGCCGGACCAATTGGTTGGATTGATGCTCATGGTGATGGCGAACTTGGAATAGCGCTTCGCTGTGGCCAAGTTTCAGATGATCAAAAATCAATCCGTATTTATGCCGGTTGTGGCATCTTGGCGGGCTCTGACCCCGAGCGTGAATACGCCGAATCGCAAGCGAAGTTATTGCCGATGCGAACTGCTTTGGAAAATCACTAACTATTTTTTGATTTTAACTTTAACTGGGAATTCTATTTCGTCATTATTTTCGGAATGAAGTACGGAAATTGCATACTCTCCCTTTCTTGGTGTTTTCCCAAAAGTAATTTCGAGTTGGTCATCCGAGACGATAGATATCTTTAATTTTGTTTCCTTTGCACCACGCTTTGCCACAACCTCAAGATTTTCAAGTTCCTGATCATCCAGGGCCATAAAGTCAAACTCTGGCTTTGGAATTTCAAGCGTCGCCTTGAATTTTCCCTTCTTGCCTCGTTTAAATTCGAGTACTTCATCAGAAGAAACGCCAGATTTCGTAGACTCAATCACATCTTCGAATACAGTTGTAAATCTTTCGACGAGAGTTTCTTCCTTTATTTCCTTTAAAATCTCAGAATTCTTACTATCTAAATCTTCTATTTCCTTTTTCCTTGCATCAGCCTCACCAATCATTTGCTTTAAAATATCGATTGCCTCATTTGCCTCATCGCGTCTTTCACTTCCATCTTCGAGAGTTGCAACTAAATCAAGTAAATTATTGATTGATTTCTGTTTTTCTTGAATCAATAAATTAATCTCAGAAAGCGCAAATTCGACATTCTCTATCGATGTTGCTAAATAATTAAGTTTGGATTTAGTGTCATCAGTAACTTCAATAGGTTTGAGGTTGGATACCTCACCGCTTGGCTGATCCTGACCAATAACATCCGTGACGGTTTTTATACTTTCCGCTAAAGACTTTTGAGCTTCAATCACCATTTGTTGAGCAATTAATATTTCACTGCTTTTATTTGCTAAAACTTCTACTTTTTTACTTTCCTCCAACATAGTCGTTCTAAAACTACTTCCCAGCGGTGTAGAGTCCGCCTGGTTTCTGAATGCGACCATAAGCTTTATCTCATTTTGAATTTCATACTGTCTTGTTTGGGCTGCATTTTCTAGTGCTCTTGTATAACTCTCAACCGCCAAAACTTGTTCTTCAATTGATACCTTTGGATCGCTAAGGGTCGATTCAACATTTCTTTTTAGTGTAGTTTCGAGTGAGGAAATTTGCTTTTGAATTTCCATAACATTGGTTAGGGCCGAATTGAGTCGAAAATTTCGCTCGTTTAGCTCGGCGTACATATCATTTTGTACCCAGCGATTCCAGCCGTCAATTTGGTTCTGTAGATATTCTCGGATTTGAGGATCTGTTGTACGAGATAACTCTTCTTGCCGTTGTTGGTTGGAAAGCCTAACTAACTCAATATTCCTTTCAATATTTGCAATATTGGAGCGTTCTTCAGTAATGGTATTGCTGTTCGACATGATTTCACCTTGAAGTGTTGAAATCTCATCAACTATTTCCTGTGGTGTTTCAACACTTGGCGATTCAGACTCACTTGATGCGAAAGCAATTGAAGGAAAGGACAGCGCGACTACCAGGGCTAGGGAAAGGTATTTTCTTCGCATGCGCTAAGGGTAATATCTCTATAAAGTCCAGCAACTTTTAAGCAATTTACTCTGATTTTCCAGCATTACTACTTAGCTGGCTATTTCGCTCAAATGCTGTCTTGGAATTTCCTGAGAACCAAGAGGTACTGTTCCGCATTCTCTTCTCTTCTTGGCATTTTGGCGATAATTACATGAATCTTTGGATGAATTCGTTTTAGCGCTATTTGTAACTCTTTCGCGTTAGTTACAACTTCGCTGGATATCCCAAAACCACTCACGATCTTCGCAATATCTTGGTTATGAGGAGTGCCGAAAAGCTTTTCAAATCCGGGAACTCCACGTTGTGGCAATGTCGAGAAGATTCCTCCGCCATTGTTATCAACAACCAAAATAGTTAGCGCATCATCAGTTGGGTTAGCTAGAGCAGAGATATCGTGAAGAAAGGCTAGATCGCCAAGAATGGCAAAGGTTTCATCATGGCGAGTTGCTATCCCCAACGCAGTTGAAATATTTCCATCGATTCCAGCTAAACCTCGATTAGCGTAAGTAACAAGATCGGCTCGTGGGGTTGCAAATGCTTCTATGTCACGTATCGGACGAGATGAGGAAATAAATAGCGCCGTATCATTCTCAAGATCCGCTGCAACGATTGATGCAATCGCTCCTTCGGACCAACTTGGATAATCCACCAAAACTGACTTAACTTTCGCTTCGAAATCCGACCAGAGTTTCCACCAGCTCTCATCTTGTTTAGGGGCGGCGACTTTGGGAAGTGAGTGGAGAATTTCATCAGCGCTTCTCTCGGTATCAATTTGCGAAGCTCTCGGATCAATTACTATGACGCGCGCTGCACTTTCAATATAGGTATTTATGTTCCTAGAAAGCGTTGTTCGCCCGATCACGATTGCAAGTTCTGGAGCGAGAGTTATTCGAGCTTTCTCACTTGAGAGAAGTATCGAAGCATGAGCGATTGCGTCTTTAAATCGAAGTGGGTCCTCCGAAATAATTGGGGCGTTAAGAGACCTGGCCAAGTTTTCAATATCTGATTCAGAAAATCCGGCTCGATCATGGCCAACAATTACTATGTTTTTACTAGTTTCGATTTTTAATTCCGAATGTGGCAATGGGACTGGTTTTAGAATTACTGGAAAAATACCGGATAACCAATCTTTTGAATCAGTCGGCAGAAGTGGCTCATCAAATTGCAGATTGATGTGGACCGGACCCGTTGCAGAAAGCACTCTGGTTAAGTCAATTGGCGCTGCGGTATCAATAGAGTTTCGAACAAAGCCTTTAAAAATATCGTTCTGCTCGGTTGTTTGATTAGAGCCAGTTTTACGTAACCGTGCTGGCCGATCAGCCGTCAGCAGTAAAAGATTTACATTACTGTGATGCGCCTCTAAAACGGCGGGATAGAAATTTGCGACAGCTGTGCCACTTGTACAGACAACGGGAACGTAATTTCCAGTAGCTTTTGAAATACCGAGTGCAAAAAATGCGGCGCCGCGCTCATCAATTCGAACATGCAATCTAATCAAACCGCGTTCTTCTGCTTGATGAAGTGCAATCGAGAGAGGTGCATTTCTTGAACCGGGCGAAAGAACTACATCTTCGACTCCAAGTTCAATTAATTGTCGAACCGTATGGCGAGCAAGGTTCGTTGAGATACTCACCGCGCCACCTCCCAGACTCGTTTAATCCGTTCGCGCCACCACTCTAATCTCTCTTTAGAAACTTTAAATCTTGCCAATCTCTCTTCATCTATTTCTGGCGTAACGACTCGCAGATATCCATCTTTGATCTCATGTTGGGCCACATCTTCAGAAAATAGTTTTCCCGTCGCTAAGCCGCTGGCGTATTGGAGATCCGGAAGCGCAGCGGCGAGCCTTAGCCCGTGGGTAATACCAACTGCCGATTCCAGAGCGCTAGAGACAACAACGGGTAAACGGTGTCGCTCACTTATTTCAAGGGCCTTTGCGATTCCACCAAGCGGCGCCACTTTTAGAACTAAAACATCTGCCGCTTCACTCAAATCAAGTTCGAGTGGAGCGTTGCTTTTCCGCAACACCTCATCAACTGCAATTTTCACATCAATTCCGAGTTTTGCCTTTAGTTCGATTGATTCATTGATTGTTGCGACTGGTTGCTCGACATACTCCAAGAATGTCCCAGCTACTTCTCCGTAAATAGCTCGAATATTTAGAACCGCATCTTGGACGGACCATGCTCCATTGACATCTATACGCAACTTTGCGTTGGGGGCATATTTTCGAACTCTAGCCAGTCTTATTAATTCACTCTGTAAGTTATTTCCAACTTTAACCTTGAAGACAGTGACACCTCGATACAGCTCAATTAACTTCGCAATTTCTCTCTCATCGTCGGTATCGGGGATAGTGCCATTTACCAGGACTTTATCGCGATTTTTTGAAAATTTAACGGTCGCGGCCTCGACTGCAGATTTGAGCCAATTTTTCGATTCCTGATCACCGTATTCAATAAATGGTGAGAATTCTGCCCATCCTATATTTCCTTTGAAAAGCGCAACTTCTCTTTTGGTTAAGCCTCGAAATTTACTTCGGAGTGGTAACTCAATTACCTGAAGTGAGGTTAAAACATCCTCAAGTTGCATTTCACGGACGCTTTGGGAATTTGCTGAAATCTGGTGATCGCTTCTCTTTAAATGCGTCGCGTCCTTCTTGACCCTCTTCTGTTAAATAGAAAAGTAGCGTTGCATCGCCAGCAAGTTGTTGCACGCCAGCCAGGCCATCGTCTGCTGCATTTAGTCCAGCTTTTAGAAGTCGAAGCGCCATCGGTGAATGTCGGAGTATTTCTCGAGCCCACGAAACTGTCTCTGCCTCTAATTCAGCAACGGGCACAACGGTATTTACTAATCCCATCTCTAAAGCTTCTTTGGCATCGTATTGGCGGCACATAAACCAAATCTCACGAGCTTTTTTCTGGCCAACATGTCTTGCTAATAGCCCTGCGCCATAACCACCATCAAAGGATCCGACCATTGGACCGGTCTGGCCGAACTTTGCATTCTCTGCGGCAATAGTTATGTCGCATACGACGTGCAACACATGTCCACCGCCGATTGCCCAACCTGCAACCATTGCGATTACCGGCTTAGGAGTCCGACGAATCTGTACCTGTAAATCCAAAACATTAAGTCGGCCAATGCCTTTTTTACCAACTGCATCGCTGCCAATATATCCATCATCTCCACGAACCGAGATATCACCACCGGAACAAAAAGCTTCCGAACCTTCGCCGGTAAAAATAATTACGCCAACTTTGTCATCATCGCGCGCTAAATTGAATGCGCTCTGTAATTCAGCGAGAGTTTCTGGTCGGAAAGCATTTCTTACATCTGGTCGGTTGATAGTTATCTTCGCCATACCTTCTGCGGTCTCATATCGAATATCGGTAAAGCCGTCAGCGCCACTTTTCCAGTCAGGAATATTTCGACTTCCCGGTTCGCGCTTAATTGGCTTGCTCATATGGCATACCCTACGGTGGTTATGGAATCCCTGGTAAGTCGAGAGTTACAAGTTATCGATGCGAAGTGGTCGACCCCACAACTGCTCGAAGCCTTATTGCGAGCCCTTACCGGAGATGGCCCTGCCTTATCTACAGCACCACTTTCAAGTTCGGTAGATCCAGAAATAGCGCTAGTTGTAACGACTTCTGGATCAACTGGAAATCCAAAAGCTGTTGCACTCTCAGCTAAAGCGCTAATTGCAAATGCGCGCGCAACTCATCAATTTATTGGCGCAAAAATCGGTGATAGATGGTCGTTACTGCTGCCAACTACACATATTGCTGGACTAAATATCCTTATCCGATCAATAGAACTTGGCACAATCCCGGTTTCCGTGGATAACACAGCAGATTTCACCGCAATCGTTCCGACACAACTACATCGCTCTCTCACCACCGACGCAAAATTGTTTAACCATCTAAAGGGTTGTCGAGCAATCTTGGTTGGCGGCGCGCCTTTAAGTGAAGAAACTAGAAATCTCGCTACCGCTAGAGGTTTAAATATCATCACTACATATGGAGCAACTGAGACTTGTGGTGGGGTTATTTACGA
Organism: Actinomycetales bacterium; assembly: GCA_018969585.1. Classification (GTDB taxonomy): domain Bacteria; phylum Actinomycetota; class Actinomycetes; order Nanopelagicales; family Nanopelagicaceae; genus MAG-120802. Next base: position 12,701 of record JAGWYB010000013.1, read on the forward strand.
TGGAGTTCCGCTAAATGGAGCCGAATTTAAATTAATTGACGGTCGAATTGCTTTAAAGGGACCGCAACTTGCAAATGGATATCTTGGCGGAGAATTTCCGGTTGAGGATGGTTGGTTTCTAACTTCAGATCATGGCGAAATAAATAATGGAAAATTAGTTGTGCTGGGCCGAATCGATGATCAGATAATCTCGGGTGGCGAGAAAATCTCACTTAGCGCTGTCGAAAGTTATCTTCAGAGCGAGTTTGCTAATCAAGAAATTGTTGCTTTTGCAAAAGCCGATCCAGAATGGGGAGAGAAGCTCTGTATAGCAACAACAGCAGCACTGTCGATTGAAGCCGTTGCAAGTAAATTGAAAACTAAGTTCGGTAGCCATGCTTCTCCTAAAGAAGTACATACCGTTAGCAACATTCCTTATCTTTCAATAGGTAAACCAGATAGGAAACGGTTAGCAAATGACTTCGCGTGAAATTTGGATTGCTGGAGCCCGTCCCAAGACTTTAGGCGCCGCAATCGCACCAGTAATTGTTGGCACGGCATTTGCTGGTTATGACGCAGAGCCAACAAATTTCATTCTGGCGCTTCTTGTAGCTCTTGCGCTTCAAATTGGAGTCAATTACGCCAATGATTACTCGGATGGAGTCCGCGGTACTGATGATGATCGCGTAGGACCAATAAGACTTGTGGGATCAGGATTGGCAAAACCAGAAGCTGTAAAACGAGCAGCGCTTCTCAGTTTTTTCGTTGCAGCGTTTGCTGGATTAATACTCTCAGCGAGAACTGAATGGTACTTATTAATTATTGGCGCGCTCGCCATCATTGCGGCTTGGACATATACCGGTGGCCCAAAACCATACGGATATCAAGCGCTCGGAGAAATTTCGGTATTTATCTTCTTCGGTTTAGTCGCAACACTCGGTACATATTTTGTTCAAGTTGGTTCTATTTCATGGCCAGTAATTCTCGCTGCTATCTCTATGGGTCTCTTAGCAACCGCGATTTTAAATGTGAATAATTTGCGAGATCTTGAGAGAGATTCCAAGTCCGGAAAGCGAACTTTGGCGGTTCGTCTCGGCGCCGCACGAACAAGGACGCTCTATCGGATCACAATTTTCTTGCCTCTTATACTCTCGTTGGTCTTACTCTCTCAATCAATCTACTTTCTAATTACCTTGATCGTTCTGCCCCAATTACTGCGCGCAAGCCGCCTAGTTAATTCGACTGCGCTCATTGAGCTCTTGGGAAAAACTGGGCAGATTCAAATCTCTTACAGCCTAGCTCTTTCGCTCGCATCGCTACTGGCGGCTCGGTAAAATAACCAGATGCTCCGCCTCGCTTTCATCGCCGCGATAGTTGTTACCGCGCTCATGATTTTTTCAATTATTGATTGTTCGCGAACTCCCGAAGCTTCGATTAGAAGTCTCCCCAAATGGGCTTGGTTGGTGATAATTATTTTTGTTCCCGGTATTGGCGCAATTGCTTGGATAGTTGCGGGTCGACCACAAGGACCGGGCCGCGGCCGACGAAAGAAGAAGATTATTCCGCCGGACGATAATCCGGATTGGTTAAAGAAACTATAAGCCGCTGTAAGTGTGGCGCCCAGTTCCCCAGACATTTATATATACGTAATTAAATAAATAGCTAGATCCTGCAATTAACGAAAGCCAAGCGGCTTTCCTTCCCTTCCAGCCTGCGGTAACTCGCGCATGTAGATATGCCGCATAAAGAATCCAAGTAATGAATGACCAAGTTTCTTTGGGATCCCATCCCCAATAACGACCCCATGCAGCCTCAGCCCAAATTGCGCCGGCAATAATGGCAAATGTCCAGAGTGGAAAGACAAATGCAACTAATCGATATGAAAGTTGATCTAAAACTTCTAATGAGGGAAGCCGCTTTGCAAATTCACTTCTTCCGCCTCTGCGCTCCATCCGGTCTATCCAGAGATATGCGCTCGCGACAGTATTTGAAAGTAAGAAAAGCCCGCCGGAAAATATCGCAGCTGCAACATGCACTACGAGCCAAGTTGATTGCAGCGCCGGAACTAGTGGTGCGCTTGGTCGATATAGAAGGGTGATTGCAGTTCCAAGAATTATCAAGATAAGAATTGTTATTGGAAGGCCTAACCATCGAAGGTCATATTTTCTGCCAATTATTAGGTAGGCGATTGCAAAAGTAAGAGCTCCGGTGATTGAGAATTCGTACATATTTCCCCATGGGACGCGAGTTGCTGATAAACCACGGGCAATAACTCCAAGCGTTAGCGCCGCTGTTGCGATAATAAAAAATATAGTTGCAATTCGATTTGAGCGCTTGGTAGTGCTGCGATCTATACCGCCGGGCTTAACTGAGAAAGCAGTCGCAAAGGCGTAACCAAGAAATGAGAAGGCATATGCGAATAAAGCTACATAGATAAGATCATTTGAAAGGTAAGCCCAGTCTCTACCGGTCATTTCTCCACCATTCTCTTAATCTCTTCTTCTAACCCAGGTCGATTACCGAAACCTGCGATTTCGATCTGTTTACCGTTGCTTCTTACATAAATCCGACGTTGCCGGATAAAGAGAGAAGCCAGTAAACCGATGATGGCAAAGATACTTCCAATTAGCGCAGCCTGCTTTCCAGGATCTTTAACTACTTGGAGATTTACCCACGGAACTACGCCGTTAAATGTGATAGTCCCCACCCCATAGTCGTAACTCTCGCCAATTGATAAACCTTTTAGTCCAATTCGCTCCATCCCATCTGTATCTATCCGGTAGACCGACTGTGGGACTCCGGAATCCATCTTTAGATCGCCTTGCCAGACTGAGATTAGAAGCCGTGGATCAAGTAATTCAGGAAAGGATGAAAATCCGCCTCTAACCTCATCGCGCGCCGCAGTAGGAAAAAATGTAGCAACAAAACCAATTTGTGGATCTGCATCTGGAACTTTAATTGCGCCGATTGAAGTTAGGTTGGAATCTTGAGGTAAGAAAGGAACCGGCCCTTCAAATTTCACAATACCTTCTTGGTCTCGCACCGTAACGAGAGGCGAGAAACCATTTGCCTGTAAATAAACTCTTGAATCGCCAAAAGTAAGTGGTTTATTTACCTTTACGATTTTTTCGACTGGTGTTGATGTTGGAGAGTCGGTAACTCTGGCGACAAGTGTGTAATCCAAGGGTTGGCGAGTTTCTGCGTCGTATTCTGCATCAAAATTTGCCGCTGTAATCGTAAATGGTGGCATCCGCTCTAGATTGAAAAAGCGACCTGGGGCTAAGTTGTCATAACTGGTTGGGACATTTATGAAACGCTCTCCAATAGTGACGATGGCTTCACCCCTCATTCCAAAGACGGAGCTTGCTCCAATCCCTAACAGAACCACAATCAAAGATAGGTGGAAGAACAAATTGCCAGTTTCTCTTAAGTATCCCTTCTCCGCCGCAAGTGAATTTTTATCTCGCGTAATTCGAAACCTATTTTTTTTCAACCAATCTGCCGCGCTATCTAAAGTTGCATTTGCAGTCTGATAATTCTCTAGTTGTTTAAGTGAGCTAGGAGGCGGCGCCGGTTTACGGAGCGCCTCTTTTGCGTAATGCCAAGTCCTCGGGACTACACACCCGATAAGTGAAACAAACAACAGGATATAGATGGCAGAGAACCAAGGAGATCCATAAACATCGAATAGATAGAAGCGGTCCAGCCATTTTGCGAACTCAGGGTTGGTTTCAAAATACTCTCGAACCTTTAGTGGACTCTGGGTGCGTTGCGGATAGATAGAGCCAGGTATCGATGCTAATCCGAGGAGTAAAAGGAGAATCAACGCGTTCCTCATACTTGTAAGTTGTCGCCAGAGATAGCGAAGCGATGACGTTCCTTGCAGTTCAGGTGCGCTCATCAGACCACCGGAACAAAGTCAGAAATCGTAGTTCGTAGATCTGCCATAAATATTTCCCACAACCCAGTTACCTGTAATAAACCGATCAAGATAAGTAAAACTCCGCCGAAAATCGAAATTGCTTTGCCTCGTTTAGCAATAGCGCTTTGCACCGCACGAGACTTATCAATAAATAGAGCCAAAATTAAGAATGGTGCACCTAAGCCGATGCAATATGCAAACGAGAGGATTGCCCCGCGCAACGCACTTGCCTCTATAAAAGATAGCGCTTGAACTGCGCCCAACGTCGGACCGATGCAAGGCGTCCAGCCAAGACCGAACATAAAGCCAAGAAGCGGTGCGCTCCAGAATCCACTTCTCGCAACAAAGGGTGCCTTGAAAGATCGATAAAACTTCTCTGGAAAAAGAAAAATTACGCCGAAGAAAATAGTAAGCGCGCCCAATAATCTAGCCAACCAATCAGCGTTACTCGTTATAAGAGAACCTAATTCTCCAAAAAGCGCACCGTAGGAAATAAAAAGAATTGAGAAACCAAAAATAAATAGAGATGCTCCAAGAAATACCCGGCGCCGAGTGGCTGCTACTCCGCTCGTATAAGCAAGATAGCCTGGAACCAGAGGAATAACACAGGGAGAAGCAAAAGAAATAACGCCTGCAACTAGCGCAATAGCGATAGCAACCAAAATCCCACCGTCAAAAACTTGATTTACAAAGTAATCACTCATTAGCTAGCCCTCGAAGCAACTCATCCATCTGGGAATAAGTGATTTCACCACTCACTCGCGCAGCAACTCTTCCCTTTTTATCAATTAATAGCGTTGTCGGAATCGCATTTACGCTTAGTTGTCCCGTGAAATCAATTAAGAGCGCATCATCAGTAATTGTGGGATAGGTAATTCCAAATCGTTCTACAAATGCACGTGCGGCAACCACGGTATCTCTAGTTAACACTCCAACGAACTGCGCCTCTGGGTGCGCTTGAGATAAATCCTGGAGCGCGGGAGCCTCTGCTCTACAAGGAGAGCACCAAGATGCCCACACATTCATCACTTGAACTCTGCCCTTAGTTGCCGTGAAAGTCCCGCCATCAAGAGTTGGGCCAGTGATTACTGGCGCGATTTTTCTTGCATCTTCATTAATTGTTGTGACAATTCCATTTCCTGAAATAAATGATTGTTCATTTGTCTCAAATTCAGTACCTGAATTCCCACATGCGGAAAGAGAGAGAATTAGCGCTAAAGCTGCGGCGATTTTTTTCATCGCTTCACCGGCAAAAGATGCTTGGCCGGTTCGGCATAGGTAAGGCCAACAACGCGACCTGAGGCGTCAAAATGAAAAGAGGTAACCGATGCGAGCGAACATTGGCGACGGCGCGGATCGTGCAATAACGGTCTACCTTCTATAGAAGATCGGAGAATCCAAATTGGAAGTTGATGCGAAACTACCAGCGCATCCTTTCCGTTAGCCGATTCTCTAGCTGCCTCGATAGCTGACTGCATGCGAGAAATCTGTTCCTTATATGGCTCACCCCAAGATGGTCGCCACGGATTCCAAAGATGGCGCCACGCTTTTGGTTGACGTAAGACGCCATCTCCAACTCCAAAAGGTTTACCTTCAAAGATATTTGCTGCCTCAATTAATCGCTCATCGCTCTTAATTTTTAATCCATGTAAAGATGCGATGGGTGTAGCGGTTTGTTGCGCGCGCTCCAATGGGGAAGAGTGAATAGCTCCAAGCGATAAATCTTTTGACCAATTAGCAACAGCTTCCGCCATCGCTAGGCCCCGCTCCGATAAACGCCATCCAGGTTGTCTTCCGTAGAGGATGCTCTCAGGATTGTGGACTTCGCCATGACGTACAACATGAACGCTTGATGAAATTGCGCTCGGCTCGCTCATATAGGTAAGCATAAACGAGAATGCTTAAGGTGGTTTCGTTACTGTTCCCACATGCCACGTATCGCATTCTTTGATGTAGATAACACTCTTACGCGTGGCTCAACTCTCTACTTCCTTGGCAAAGGTATGTACGAAAGAGGTTTCTTTACTAAACGCGATATCGGCGCCTGGGTCCTCGCAAATATTAGATTTCGTATGACGGGAACTGAGAAATCTGAAGTAATTGCGCGCTTTCAGAAATCTGCCACGGACTTTATAGCCGGTCATAAAGTTGATGAAATTAGAAAAATTGGTGAGGAAATCTATACCGAGTTTGTTTCGCCTTCACTATGGGAGGGCACTATGGCTATCGCGCAACGCCATCTAAATGCCGGTGATGAGGTTTGGTTAGTAACAGCATCTCCGCAAGATTTTGCTGAATTAATTGCTGAGAAATTGGGGTTTACCGGAGCTCTTGGTACTCAAGCGGAGACGAAAGATGGAAAGTACACCGGAAATTTAATTGGTCCATTGCTTCATGGAAAAGAAAAAGCTAGCGCAATTATAAAACTTACCAATGAACGAAAAATTAATATTAAGGAATGTTTTGCTTACTCGGATTCACATAATGACTTACCACTACTCAACACCGTGGGGCATCCGAACGCAATAAACCCAGATGCCAAACTCCGAATTATCTCATTTTCTTCGGGTTGGCCGGTACATGATTTTCGTAGATTGCGTTGGGTAAATAGATATATTGGTCCTTCAGTCAGTCGTATCGCTGGCTTCTGGGCTTACCTAACTGCGCGCAAGAAATAGCGGTAACGTTAGCCAGTTATGTCACTTACCGAATCAATTCGCGCTGTGGTTGGTACGACATTTGCCGATGAATTACGTGCTCGTAGCGATGATGAACTGGTAAAACTCTTTGAACTTCGCCCGGATCTAATTACTCCGATTCCCGCAGATATTTCATCACTAGCGGTTCGCGCTACCTCGGCGCCAAGTTTGATAAGAGCTATTGAGTCTCTAAACCGCTGGCAATTAAATCTTATTGAAGCTTGTGCAATTTTTGAAGGCTCTTTCAATGTAAGCGAAGTGGTTGAACTTACTAATCCTGCGGCTAAAAAATCTTTAGAAGAACTCTGGGCTTTAGGCCTGCTTTATCGAGACGGTAAGAAGTATCGAACGCCGCGCGCAATCAGAGACATCTTGGGAGAAAACCTTGCGGGTCTTGGTCCAAGTGTTGCTAAAGCGATCGACTTTAAAGCGCTACAAACAGCTCCTTCCGGTGCAATCGAACTCTTAGAAAAATTAACTTGGGGCCCACCAAAAGGCCAAGTCGATGATATTCACAAGAAAGGCACTCCGATTGAGTGGTTACTAAAGAACCACTTCCTTATTCCAGTTGATTCTCGAACCGTTCTTCTACCTCGCGAAGTAGCGCTGCATTTAAGAGAAGGAAAACTCTTCAAAGATCTCTCGACCAGTGAACCAGAATTAATCGGAAGCAAGAAAAGCCCTAATGAGATTGATCGAGCTGCAGTAGCTGCCATAACTTCATTACTTCGCTTAATTAGCGAACTATTGAATTATTGGGCTGAAGAGACTCCAACTGCAATCCAATCTGGTGGCTTAGGTATTCGTGATCTTAAGAAAACTGCGGAGCACCTCGGAGTCAGCGAGGAAGAAGCTGGCTTTCTCGCAGAGCTTTCATATCAAATCGCAATTCTTACAATCGAGCCAGATGGTCGGATCTTGCCAAATGCAAACTTCGATGTATTTCTAACTAGGAGCTATGAAGCGCAATGGCGCGAATTAGTTGAAACTTGGCGCGATAGTTCAAGAGTTGCGGGTCTGATAGGTAGAAGTGATTCAAGAAATATCGCAGCCCTCGGAATCGAATTAGATCGCCCAAATGCCCCAAAAATTCGCCGTCATATTCTAGAAATTCTCGAAGCTAATCAAGGTATTTCTCCAAAGTTAACTGAGTTAATTCAAGTTGTAACGTGGCGCTATCCACATCGTAAATCACTAAACATAAAAGAATTTACCGAGTCGACAATTCGGGAAGCTGAGTGGCTAGGAGTCACGGGCGCTGGCGCACTCTCTTCGTTTGCGAGAAAATTACTTTCAAATGAGAAGCGAATTGGATTAGATAACGCCTTACCAGATCCAGTCGATCACATCTTGATTCAGGGCGATAACACCGCAATTGCACCCGGTCCACTAACCGTCGAAGTAGCACGTCACTTATCTACTTTTGCTGATATTGAAAGTCGCGGCAGCGCAACCGTTTATCGGTTCAGTGAGAACTCAATTCGGCGAGGTTTAGATCATGGACATACCGGTGAAGAGATTCGAAATTTTCTTCGGGATAGTTCGAAAACTCCGATTCCACAGCCTCTCGATTATCTGATCACAGATGTTTCGCGTAAACACGGTCGCCTACGAGTTGGTTACGCTAATTGCTATATCCGCTGTGACGATGAGAGTGTGATCGCAGCAATACTTAAAGATAAGAAGTTAGAACATCTTCGGTTACGCCAGATTGCGCCTCAGGTCTTAATTGGTGATGCCGAAAGTGGCGACATGATGGAAGAGCTTCGCGAGTCAGGTTACTTTCCATCTGGCGAGAACGGTCAAGGAGCGGTCATTCAAATTCCAGTTTCGTTACGCGCTAAGTCGCGACCAAAACCGCCTAGGTTGATTGGAGATTTCTCAACTCCTAGTAAAGAAATTATGGAGATGGCGCTAAAGACGCTTCGCACTGGCGAGCGAAGTAGCGCTAAAGGATCAATTGGCGAAATCCCCAGAAATAGCGCTAGCCAAACTCTCGAAATTCTCAATGAGTACCTTGGAAAAGGAATTGCTCTCCAGATTGGATATGCCGACACAAATGGCGCAGTCTCGCTACGCACTATTGATCCTATTTCAATATCACTGGGAACCCTGGTCGCTCGTGACCATCTGACTAACGGCGTTACCCCATTTAAGATTGCGAGAATAACCGGAGTCGCCGTCTCATGAATTTAAGGCAGACTATCCCTATGGATATGTTGGAAGATCTTCGCGCACTTGTCGAATGCGAAAGTCCAACTGAAGATTTAGCAGCTTGTCGAAAAGTTATCGATCTTTCTAATACTTTAAGTAAGAAAGTTACCGGTATTGAAGCTCGAACTTTCGAAGAGAATGGCCGTCCAGTTTTCTGGCTAGGCGCTAAAAATCCCAAAGTAGTTCTCTTATGTCATCTCGATACCGTATGGCCAATTGGATCATTTACTCCAATTTGGGAAGTAAAAGGTGACACCGCGCGAGGTCCTGGTTGTTATGACATGAAAGCCGGCTTCATTCAGGCTCTTTATGCAATGAAAGAATTGGATCTTGAAAAAGTTGCACTTATAGCAACTACTGATGAGGAAACAGGTTCAGAAACTTCGCGTCCGCTGATAGAAAAAGTAAGTAAAGAGGCAAGCGCGGTTCTCGTTCTGGAATCTGCGATTGATGGAAAAGTGAAGGTTGGTCGAAAAGGTACGGCGATGTATCGAATCACTATTCATGGTCGCGCCGCACACGCTGGTTTAGAGCCAGAAAAAGGTATAAACGCGACTGTTGAGATCGCCAAGATTGTTGAACAGTTAATAAATCTGGCTAATCCACAGACCGGAACAACCGTAGTTCCAACCTTGATGAAATCTGGAACTACTACGAATACCGTTCCCGCTTTAGCTACTTTAGAAATAGACGCCCGCTCGTTCCAAGTTAAAGAGATGGAACGGGTAGAACGTGAAATAAAATCGCTAAGGCCTTCGCATCCGGAAGCCAGGATTGAGATAAGCGGTGGCATAAATCGACCTCCGTTAGAAGAAAAATCGACGAGTGAATTAATGAAACTCTGTAAAGTTTCCGCAAAAAGAATTGGTATCGAAATTGGTTCTGCAGTTGTCGGCGGTGCTAGCGATGGAAACTTTGCCGGAATTCATACTCGGGTACTTGATGGTTTGGGAGCTGTTGGAAGTGGCGCCCATGCTCTTACCGAAAATGTTTCGATTTCACATTTAGAAGAGCGCTCAAAATTGTTGGTTGAACTAGTTCGCGAGATTCTGAAGTGAGTGACGGTCCGCTAATAGTCCAGAGCGATAAGACGCTCTTGCTTGATATTGATCATCCGCTCTCAACAGATTGCCGGCGCGCTATTGCACCTTTCGCCGAATTGGAAAAATCTCCAGAACATATTCATACATATCGGTTAACTTCGTTAGGACTTTGGAACGCAAGAGCTGCTGGTCATGATGCTGAACAAGTAATCGATACTTTATTGAAGTATTCCCGCTACGCAGTTCCTAATGCTCTATTAATCGATGTTGCTGAAACGATGGGGCGATATGGAAGATTGCGACTTGAGTCCCATCCCGTCCACGGGTTGGTTCTAATCTCAAATGATGTTGCTGTTCTTCAAGAAGTAATTCGCGCTAAGAAAGTAGCTCCTCTTCTTGGAGCGCGTATTGATGATGAAACAGTCACTGTGCATCCAAGCCAACGCGGCCACTTAAAACAGGCTCTGCTGCGACTTGGTTGGCCAGCAGAAGATTTTGCAGGTTACGTCGATGGCCAATCCCATGCAATTTCACTGAAAGAAGATGGTTGGAAACTTCGTGAATACCAGAAACTTGCCGCTGAAGGATTTTGGCATGGTGGCTCCGGTGTTGTGGTGCTTCCTTGTGGCGCTGGTAAAACATTGGTTGGCGCCGCAGCTATGGCGCATGCTCAAGCAACAACGCTAATTCTTGTGACAAATACGGTTGCAGCTCGACAGTGGCGCGATGAACTGCTTCGACGCACAACGCTTAATGAAGATGAAATCGGCGAATACTCCGGTGCTAAGAAAGAAATACGGCCGGTAACCATAGCTACCTATCAAGTTATGACAACTCGTAAACAGGGTGTTTATGCCCACCTTGACCTGTTTGATTCTCATGATTGGGGCTTAATAATTTATGACGAAGTACATCTTCTTCCTGCTCCAATCTTCAGATTTACCGCAGATATTCAATCTCGACGTCGACTTGGTTTAACCGCAACTTTAGTTAGAGAAGATGGCATGGAAGGAGAGGTCTTTTCGCTAATTGGGCCTAAGCGATTTGATGTTCCTTGGAAAGAAATTGAAGCCCAGGGATACATCGCTCCTGCGGATTGCGTTGAAGTTCGAGTAACTCTTACTGATCACGAAAGGCTTACCTACGCCACAGCAGAACAGGAAGATAAGTACCGCTCCTGTTCAACCACTGAAACAAAGAAGAAAATTGTTCTTGCGCTCGCAAAAAAGCATGCTGAGGACCAAACCCTGATTATTGGACAATATATAAACCAGATAGATGAGTTATCCGCAGATCTTGGTGTGCCTATAGTTAAAGGTGAGACGCCCGTTAAAGAGCGCGAAGAGTTATTCGCTAAATTCCGTTCTGGCGAGCTGAAGTGTCTCGTAGTATCAAAAGTTGCAAATTTCTCAATTGATTTACCGGAAGCCTCAGTTGCCATTCAAGTATCGGGAACTTTTGGTTCCCGCCAAGAAGAAGCGCAACGACTTGGTCGAATTCTTCGCCCTAAGTCTGATGGAAGAACTGCGCGTTTCTACTCCGTTGTTGCTAGAGACACGATTGATCAAGATTTCGCGCAAAACCGCCAGAGATTTTTAGCTGAACAAGGTTATTCTTATCGAATAATTGATGCAGATGAGGTTCTTCGTTCTTAATTGCTAAGTTCAATTGATCTATCGCGTGCCGCTTTCATTGCTTCATAAACAATTTCATCAAGTTTATTGGTGCTAAAAACTTTTAGAGCGGCCGCCGTCGTGCCGTTTGGACTCGTCACATTCTCTCGTAATTCCTTTGCATCTTTTCCAGATTCTTTAAGCATTGCGGCTGCACCCAAAAAAGTTTGTGAGACCAAAGTCTTTGCAGAAGACTCATCAAGACCGAGTCGAGTGGCCGCGGATATCATTGCCTCTACAACAGCGAAGAAATATGCAGGTCCAGATCCGCTTGTGGCCGTAACAGCATCCATGTCTTTCTCTTTCATGACTAATACTCTTCCAGATTTACTCATTAAATCCTGAACCCATGCAATATCGCTCTCGTTCGCGCTACTTCCACCTGTAACCACCGACATCCCGTTGCTAATAAGCAACGGAGTATTTGGCATAACTCTTACCACGCGTACATTTTTAGGAAGAAGAGACTCAATCCTTTCGCTCTTGATTCCGGCAAGTAGCGATACCAATAGAGATCCTGTCTTGATTTGATTAGAGATAACTTCAAGAGTCGTCTTTAAATCCTGAGGTTTTGTAGCAAGGATAATTACATCTGAACCCTCAATGGAGCCAGAATTGACTCGATACTTGGCAGTTAGTTCCGCAACTCTCTCTGCGCGCTTCTCTAATATCGTGATTGAGTCTGCTGAGAATCCGGAACGTAAAAGTGAAGCAATTATGGCTTCACCCATTGTTCCAGCTCCAACAATCGCAGGTTTAGAAAATGACATATGACAAGGCTACTTTGATTCCGTATCCTTTAGCCTCTTATGCCCGAATTTAAAGATAACTTCCCCCGGGATTGGTTCGAATTTACCAATCCTCTCGACAGTTCAGAGATCTTTAAGTGCGATCTGACCTGGTTAACGTCTAATTGGAACTGTACTTTCGGCAACGGTTGCAAGGGTATTGATAAGGCACTTCCGGACCATGGTTGCTGCTCCGATGGCGCTTATTATTTTGATAAAGCTGACGAAGCGAGAGTTATTAAAGCAGCCCGGAGACTTACTAAAGATGATTGGCAAAATTACTCCACGGCTCGAAAAGGTGGACGATTTAGCGTTTCCGAAATTGGACTAGATAAAGAACGTAAAACAAAAAAGGTAAACAAAACTTGTGTATTTTTTAATGAGCGTTCGTTTGGTGACGAAAACTTTGGTTGCGCTCTACATCATCTAGCAAATCGAGACGGTGTGCATTTTAAGGAGACAAAGCCAGATATTTGCTGGCAACTTCCGCTTCGAAGATCTTGGGAATCACGTGAAGAGGGAGATACAAACGTAACTGTCGTTGTTATCGGCGAGTACACTCGAAAAGCATGGGGAGCTGGTGGTGAAGATTTAGATTGGTACTGTACTTCTAACTCTGAAGCGCACACGTCATCTATTCCAGTTTATGTTTCCCAAAAAACTGAATTAATAGCGATGATGAATGAGAAGGCTTATGAGATTCTTAAGAATAAATGTGATTTGGTAGTTAAAGCCCAGCAAAATCGAAAGTTGCGCTCGCTACCGCTCTTTGTTCTTCATCCGGCTTCCCGGTAAAACTCGATCCATTAACTCTTCTACAACCAAAGTGATATCTCCTTTGGCGCGATCTAGATTTGCTTCAAAACCTTTCAATACCTCCGTTATTGCTGGTTCACTAACTACCCCAACAAGTGGTCCATATCTGTCTTTCAATAAATTATTAGCAATACGACTTATAGCTCCTGCTAACTCGCTGCGCGCTTCATCTAGAGAGGGCTCAGGTCTGATGCCTTGTAATACCCCTGCTGCAGGATCTTCACGGAGTGCTCGTAGATAACTTTCTTTCAGAGAATCTGCTGAGGTTTCCGAGTCCATGATGTTCAATTCTCTCAGAGCACTAGCATGAGTGCTATGCGAAGCCTAGTTCTACGCGTTATCGCCTTATCTTTGCTTACATCTCTACTAACTCCGGCCGCGTCTCCAGCGCTGACTTTCAATTCTGCCCCAGCGAATAACTGGGGATATGTTCTCGGAACGGACGATTCGGCGCCTTCACTCAAGCAAGTTCCCCGAAGCTCAAGTCTTGAAGGAGATGTTAAGTCTGAATGGAAAGTAAATTACAAAAACTTTCCGGAAAATGCGCAACGTGCAGTACAGCAAGCAATTGATATTTGGAGTCGAAATTTTGAGTCAAAAGTAACTATTACTGTTGATGCTGTTTGGGAAGCAAATAAGAATAATCAAGTATTGGGAGCTGCGAGAGCTGGTTATTACTTCAATTCATTTCCAGGAGCTCCTGATGAAGATCTTTGGTACCCATCTGCGCTTGCTAATGCTCTTGCCGAGAAAGATTTAGATCCTAAACAGAGTGAAGTGCTCCTTAGTATTAATTCGACCGCGAATTGGTATTTAGGCATTGATGGTCGACCGACAGCGAATACCTATGACTTAGTTTCTGTCGTACTTCATGAAGTAGCACACGGACTCGGTTTTATGTCCAACGCCCAATATGACAGATTTATGGGAACTGCATTCTTATCTCAACCCACACCTTTTGACGCGTACGTTCAATTACCTGATGGCAAGTCATTCAATAATTTCTGTTCTCGCTCCACAGATCTTGGGCGAGCAATGATTAATCCCTTGGTATGGTCTGGCGAACTTGGAATTTCCGCAAATGGTGGCCTGAAGCCAAAGCTATACACACCGGCGCCTTTTGAAGATGGTTCTTCAATTTCACATCTTGACGAGAGAACTTTTGATAACCGTGGCCCAAACACCATGATGACGCCGAATATGGATCAAGGTGAAGTCTTTTCAGGTCCTGGACCAATAGCGCTTGCCATGATTCAAGATATGCTGCGAAAACCTCCTGCGATAGTTGCGACAGGAATTCCAGCAAAACCTTTAAATGCTCGAGCAGTTATTGGCGATAAATACGCGATAATTACTTTCGATTCTCCCGAATGTCGTCGAATTGATCGCGTGCAGAACTACAAAATAACCATTAACCCATCCGGTGAAACTCGCACATTTAAGACTACGCCTTATCGAATTACTGGCTTAAAAAATGGAACTAACTACACATTCTCGATTACCGCAGAAAACGCGGTGGGTATATCTGAACCGGTTTTAACAAATACTATAAAGCCGCAAAGCACCCCGACGCTTATTGAAGTTGACCGTATATCTAAAGTCACGCATTTAGCCTCAACGACATTTAGAGGTAAACCGGTAATTCTTTATAACGATACCGGTTTAAATAAACTCAAAATGGCTATTCGAAGTGGTGATAAGTGGCGAATTACTACGGTAAGGAGAGGCTTACAGATTGGTCAGCTTTCGATATGCAAGAGCGGCACTGGTGCAAAAGAAAAGATGTATGTCTTTTATGGAGAATTCACGAGGAAAGATTTAATACTCTCTACTTACGATGGTAAGCGATGGGATAACCAAACTGTCGATGGTAATGGCGAATCTATTCAAGATTACAAAGAAACTGAACGTAGAAGAACCGCTTCTGATGTGAGCGTCTCTAATGGCTGCGCCATTACTAAAGATGGAATCCAGGTTTTCTATCGAGACGAATCTCAAGGCATACTTTTAGGAGCAGTAGATAATGGAGATGGTTGGGAATATGAAATTGTCGATGGTGACCTCGATACCAATGGAAGAACTACCGGAGATGTTGCATTCAACTTATCAGTCACGACTTTTGAAGGTTCGGTATACGTCTTATATGACTCTGTGCTGACAATAAACTCCAACGATGTTGTTACTTCAGGAGAGATTAGATTGGCGGTTAGAGATTCTGCAGATACCAAGGATTGGATCTATGAAACATTAGATGGACCTAAATCTGGAAATGCAGTTGCTGGCTTTGCTACCGCAATCTCAGCCAACAAGTCATCGGTGAGCGCAGCTTGGTTATCTGCTAGAACCAATCCACTAAATAATCCGACAATATTAAATGTCGCCAATGTGACAGATGGAGGATCTATCAGCACGTTGACTGCACCAGAATTTGGTGTAATGGGTGCGCCCATTAGATTCGATGGCGCTCAAGTTTCATATTCATGCGGTAAACGACTCTGCTCTACAAACCTTTCAGAAGTGAAACTTCTTAGCGCAAATTTACCTTTGACTGACTCTGGAAACGTAATTTCGTTTAATAAAAAGAGATATCTTCCAATATCAATTGATGAGAAGTTAGTCCTTATAAAACGATAGTGTGGAGCCGCCCGCGGGAATCGAACCCGCGACCTTCGCTTTACGAGAGCGACGCTCTACCGACTGAGCTAGGGCGGCGAGATTAGTCGAGAGTTATCTCGCCCTTTGGAGTCGATAATACGACAGAGATTATTCCAGTCTCGCCTTCAAATTTACTTGGGTCGTGGTAAATAACTTCAACATCTTTAAATGCGCGCTTTGGATCCGAGCCGAGCCAATTTTGGATTGTTGACTCATCTCCTGAAATTTCGATTTTTAATATCTCGGCAACTGGTTTTCCATCGCTTGAGGGGTGTTCACTTGTTTGCCACTGAATAAAAAATGGTAATTGAGAATCTTCGATTGTTCCTAGGACGCCAAGTTGCTTCCACTTCAATTCGGTTCCATCTGGACGCTTACGTGATCCTTCTATTGCATCGCGACCTAACCTGCTTTCAACTGGAGATATGTCATCGGTTGCTACAACCCATGTCATCCAACCGCCACCTTGGTTAGCGCGCTGAGAGACAGCTTTTCCAAATGCTGATTCTTCAGCGGCTGGATGATCTAAAGGACAGACAACCTCTAGATAGTGTCCATTTTTTAATGGAAGTGTAAAGTTTCTTGTTCCAAATCTTGGATGTATTCCGCCATCAACAAATGGTGAACCGATTCGAGACCCAATTCTTTGAACAACATCTACTAATTGGTCATAAGAAGTTGCGTAAGACAGGTGGTCTAGTCGGAAAGGCATGGCTGAATTCTGCCCTACGAAGTAGGGTGCTAATTACCAAGCTTCATACGTGTAAAGGAGAGAAAAAGTCGCTCAAGTAACAAAGTTTGTGACGCATTTGTTGTTAGAAGCTCCCGCGTCTGGCTTAATTCAGAGAGTAAAAGGGAAACCAGATTGGGCTTAACGTTCTGGGCAATTTGGTTTATTTGTTCATTAAGATCGGTATTCACGCGCAGCGATGGCTCTAGTAAAGAATCACGTAACAACGTTGAGTAATCGAGAAGAGCGCCATCAATTTCATCCTTAATCGCGCGGTTTAACCGGGATTTTTGCTCTCGCTCTAGATCCTTAATCGCCTTCGCGCCACCTGAAATTAGCCCTCTTCCGGTTCCTTGTAGGGCGTTCTTTAATTCTTCGGTTTCTCGCTCTTCTTTCTCTCCGAGGATTGTATCCACTCTCTCGTTTACAAATTCTAGAAATTTTCCTGCTGCCTTTATGGCGCTTGCCTCGGATTTAATCGAGAATAACAAATCAAAATACTTTCGGCGACTACTTTGGAAATTCGAATCTTTTAAAAATCCTCTTGCTTTTCCGATGTGGCCATGTGAGATTCGAGCTGCAAGTTCTGAATCTGATTTTGAAGTGCCTAAGGTTGTCTCGAGAAATTTCGCAATTTCGCTCGCACTTGGGGTTTTCAGATTTAGGTGGCGGCAACGTGATCTGATTGTGGGAATTACATCTTGGAGAGTTGGGGCACAAAGGAGCCAGACCGTTTGAGAGGCCGGCTCTTCTAAAGCTTTAAGAAGAGCATTTGCGGCAGCTTCTGTCATGCGGTCACAATCTTCAATAACAACTACCCGCCATGGCGAAATTGATGCTCCCCAGGCGGACCGAGAAACCAACTCTCTTATTTCATCTATCTTTATTGATACGCCACTGGTATCCAGAATTTCTACATCTGGGTGTGTTCCTTTTAAAGCAGTTATGCAGTCTGTACATTCACCGCATCCTCCCGATTTACAAACTAAAGCTGCGGCAAACGATTTTGCAGCGTTTGATCTTCCAGAGCCCGGCGGACCTGTAAAAAGCCAAGCGTGAGTCATTTCTTGTCCGCTTGAATCTGAGGCTGTTAAAGCGTTGTTTAAAGCCGAAATAATTCTCTCTTGATCGACAAGACTATCGAAGACGCGCGCACTCATTTAATCATCTCTTTAATCCGAGAGACGATTTCAATATGGATATCAGCTACTGGTTTTCTCGCATCAATGACTAGATATCTCTCTGGATCAACTGATGCTAGTTGTAAATATTCTTGACGAACTCGGTTGTGAAAATCTATTGATTCACTCTCTAACCTATCTGCATTCTTTTTCCGCGATAATCCAATTTCAGCGGGTTGATCTAAAATAATCGTTAGCGTTGGATAGAGAGATTCTGTTGCCCAGCGACTTATCCGCGCCACTTCACTTGATGACAAAGTTCTACCGGCTCCTTGATAAGCGATTGACGAGTCAAAATAGCGGTCGGTAATGACAACTTCGCCTCGCTCTAGGGCCGGCTTGATTACTGAGTAAACATGATGGGCACGATCTGCTGCATAAAGAAGAGCTTCAGATCTTGGTGAGATAACGCCAGTTTCATTTGCTAGAAGTATTTTTCGCAAGCCTTTACCGAGAGCAGAACCGCCCGGTTCGCGAGTTAGCGTGACTTCTTTGCCTTCTTCTTCAAACCAACCTTTTAACAACTTTGCTTGTGTTGATTTACCAGAACCCTCTCCGCCTTCAAAAGCGATAAAAATTCCATCACTTTTCATAAGAGTAATTGAACCTAGTTCACCACGGAGCGCATTAAGAACGTCGGACCAGAAAGAAACTCCGGGACGATCTTTCATCTGGTGGTATGAAATCTGTCCGACAATTACCGCAATTATTCCGCCGCCCAACATCGTGAAAGCAGCTCCGTTATAAGTTAAAACTGCTTCACCTAGTGCGTAGGTGTGTTCACCGATAGCAGCCGCAATTAGCGGTGAAATAGCTAAAACTGCGACTAACGAAATCCTTACTAAGGCTTGGACGAATGCGAAGGTGCGGCCACGCATCTCATCACTTACTTCTATACCTAACATAGTAAATCCGCTAACCCACGAAACTCCTGCAAAGAGACCAATAACTACAACTACCAAAATTGCCAAGACTAAGTTTTGCAAGAGTGAAAGCACGATTAACATCGAACCAGCAACTGTTAGCGAGGCGCCGAAGAGTCGACGGCGTGAGAATTGTGAGAAAACTTTTGGACCTAGTGCAATACCACCAGCAAGTCCTGTAAATACCGCTCCAAATAAGATTCCGTACGCAGCATCTCCTGCATTTAAATCACCAACAAATGTTCTAGCTAAACCGATTACAGCGCCAGCAGCAAGAAATGCGCCAATCATTCCAATGATCAGCCCTCGAATCAGTTTTGTTTTGAATATGAACTTAGCGCCATCAAGTAATGAATCAGTTAGTGATGGCGTCTTTCGATTTAAATGAATATGGTTTTTTGGAATATCTAGTCGCGCAATTGTGATTGCGCTTACAAAAAAACTAATCGCATTTAAATAAAGGGCGAGATCAACAGCTGTGTAGTTTTCCAATCCAAGAGCGGCGCCAAC
>JAGWYB010000037.1 GCA_018969585.1 Actinomycetales bacterium
ATCAACAGCTGTGTAGTTTTCCAATCCAAGAGCGGCGCCAACAGCGGTTGCGGAGATAGATAAAAGAGAGAAGATGATGGCTGCAACGGGAGCACTTCCATACGAGGCAAAAAGTGACATCTGGTTAGCGTTTTCTAATTTATTTTTTGGAACTAAATTTGGGACTGTCGCCTCTTTAGCAGGACTCCAAAATAGCGTTACACATTCAACCAATACGGTTGCGATATACAACCAGAGGTAGGTTCCCACAATTGGAATAGAAATAAAGAGAGCGGCTCTAAGAATGTCGCCAATAACCATAACGCGCTTGCGATCGAATCTATCTGCGATAACCCCCGCAAGTGGACCGAGAATGACTGATGGCAAAAGCCTTGCGATAAATACGCCAGCTATTGCGAAATTCGCAGTTGCGTAATCACCACCTGCTAGTTGTTGAGCAAGAGCGGTTGTGGCAAGAAGTCCTAGCCAATCTCCAAAAGAAGAGAAAGACATCGCATTCCAAAGTCTGCGAAAAGCAGGAATGCGTAGGACATTCTCACTTGCCCGAAGGGTGCTAGTTGGGTTTGGAATTGTTCCTGACATAGGAGGAGCCTATTACGCGTCTTTCTTTGCTTTCCCGGAAGCGCTCCGCTTTGCCTTTTTCTTGGAGCCAGCATCAGAAATAGTCTTTTCGGTCAACGTTGGTGCTTTTTTCTTTCTAGAAGTTTTCTTTTTTGGAGCGCCACCATTCTCAAGCTCCCATGCCCGGCGGCCTGCTAGTAATTCTTGCGCACGTTCAATTGTCATCGCTTCCACGGTATCGCCGCGGCGAAGTGTTGCATTTGTTTCGCCATCAGTTACATACATACCGAATCTTCCATCTTTGATAATAATCTGTTTATTTGTTGTTGGGTCAATACCAAGATCTTTTAATGGGGGTTTTGCAACGCCCCGTCGTCTTACTTTTGGTTGCTTATAAATTTCTTCAGCCTGATCAAGAGTGATAGTAAATAGCTGATCTTCAGATGTTAATGTCCGGGAATCTTCGCCTCGTTTGAGATATGGACCGTATCTTCCATTTTGAACAGTAATTACATCACCGGTCTGACTATCTGTACCTAATGTTCTTGGAAGTGATAAAAGTTTTAGCGCATCATCCAGCGTTACAGTATCTAAAGTCATTGTGGAGAGCAGAGATGCAGTCTTTGCTTTAACTTCCTTCTTCTTTTTCTTTCCCTCTTCTTCGGGAAGAATCTCAGTTATGTAAGGTCCGAATCTTCCAGATTTTGCAATGATGGGTAGGCCGGTTGCTGGATCATTGCCTAACTCTCGCTCGCCAGACGGAGCTGCTAAAAGTTCAATCGCTTTCTGCAACGTTAATTCATCTGGCGCCATACCCTCTGGAATATTGACGAATTTTCTCTCATCGCCTTGGCCCTGTTGTAAATAAGCGCCATAACGACCGACGCGAATCTCAATATCTTCGCCCATTTTCATGGTGTTTATCTGTTGGGCATCAATTGCCCCTAGATCTGCGGCAAGATCTTGTAACCCTGGTTGGCCATCGTGACCAAAGAAGAAATCAGTTAACCACTTAGTGCGATCTGCTTCACCATTTGCGATTTTATCTAGATCTTCTTCCATGCTGGCGGTAAATTCATAATCAACTAATTTTGAAAAATGCTGTTCTAGTAATCCCGTAACCGAAAATGCTAAAAATGTTGGGACTAGCGCTCGTCCACGTTTTACGACATATCCGCGATCTTGAATTGTTTGGATAATTGAAGCAAAAGTCGAAGGTCTTCCTATTCCAAGTTCTTCAAGTTTCTTAACTAGCGTCGGTTCGGTATAACGCGCGGGTGGCTTTGTCTCATGAGATTCATATTTATATTCGGTTACGTTGATAAGTTGACCTTCTTTCATAACAGGAAGGCGTTTATCGGTCTCCTCTTCGCTCTTTTCATCAGTAACATCCTCATAGGCTGCTAAGAATCCAGGAAAAGTTACAACGCTGCCATTGGCTCGAAATATGGCATCTTTGCCATCGCTAGTTTTCACATCGAAATCAACGCGTGCTTGCATTTTTTTAGCATCTGCCATCTGTGACGCAATGGTTCGCTTCCAAATCAGGTCGTAGAGAGAAAGTTGGTCTCTCGTTAATTCAGGAGCCAATTCGCCCGGAGTCTTAAAAGTATCGCCCGCAGGACGAATCGCTTCGTGCGCTTCTTGAGCATTCTTTGATTTACCCTCATAAAATCGAGGTGAATCGGGAAGATGGTCGGCGCCATAAAGTGATTTTGCTGATGCGCGCGCAGCTTTGATTGCGGTCTCAGAGAGATTTACTGAATCTGTTCGCATATAAGTTATATATCCACCTTCATAAAGACTCTGAGCGATGCGCATAGTTAATTGTGCGCCCCAGCCGAGACGACTTCCCGCATCTTGTTGCATCGTTGAAGTTGTAAATGGTGGTTTCGGCCTCTCGGTCCGTGGTGATTCTTCAATAGATTTAACAGTTAACTTCAAACCAGATAATGAATCTGAGAGCTTTTTCGCATCGACTTCGCCAAGAAGCAATACCTGGTTTGCACTCTTCTCCTTCAAAGCGCCATTGCTATCGAAGTCATTTGTAGTCGCAACTCGTTGACCGGATAAACTAATTAGGCGAGCGTTAAAATTCTGATCGGTAGTAGCAGTTAAATCCCACCAGGTTGAAGCAATAAATGCCATGCGTTCGCGTTCTCGTTCTACAATCAAACGGGTGGCGACTGACTGCACGCGTCCTGCAGAAATTCTAGGCATAACTTTCTTCCAGAGAACTGGCGATAAGCGATAGCCATACAATCGATCGAGAACTCGCCGAGTTTCTTGGGCATCGACTAGACGTTGATCAATATCTCGGGTTTCATCAACTGCCTTCAAAATTGCATCTTTGGTGATTTCATTAAAAACCATTCGCTTTACCGGAACTTTAGGTCGGAGAATCTCCATCAAGTGCCAGGCGATTGCTTCACCTTCGCGATCTTCATCGGTCGCAAGAATTAATTCATCCGAGTCTTTAAGAAGTTCTTTTAACTCTTGGACTTTATCTTTCTTATCGCGATTTATTACATAGAGCGGCGAAAAATCGTTTTCAATATCAACGCCTTCACGCGACCAGGGAAATTTCTTATACTCTTTTGGAATATCAGCAGCTCGTTGTGGCAAGTCCCTTATATGGCCAACCGAGGCTTCAACGATGTAGTCATCGCCAAGATAGCCGCCGATTTTCCTTGCTTTTGCTGGTGATTCAACAATCACCAGCTTCTTTAGCTGCTTCGCCAAATTGATTAGCCGATAGTGGTTGACTTACGGCGACCAATTACTAGGGCTGCAACGATGATTGCTACAGCAACCAGAGCGATTCCTAGATTCGTCGAATCTCTGCCTTCTAGCGAGAAACGAACGACTGCTGGTGTCACAAGTAGACCAACCAAGTTCATAACCTTGATTAATGGATTAATTGCAGGGCCGGCGGTATCTTTAAATGGATCTCCGACGGTGTCACCGATAACTGTCGCGGCATGTGCATCACTGCCTTTTCCGCCATGGTGTCCATCTTCGACCATCTTCTTTGCGTTATCCCATGCGCCACCCGAGTTAGCTAGAAATACCGCCATCAGAGTTCCGGTTCCGATTGCTCCAGCAAGATATGCGCCAAGCGCGCCGACTCCTAGACCAAAACCGACTGCAATTGGTGCCATAACTGCAAGTAGCCCTGGTGTAGCAAGTTCACGGAGTGAGTCGCGAGTACAAATATCAACAACTCGGCCGTATTCAGGCTTCTCAGTTCCTTTCATAATGCCCGGGTGTAGTTGAAATTGATTACGAACTTCCATAACTACTGCGCCAGCTGCTCTTGAGACCGCATTAATTGCAAGGCCAGAGAATAGGAATACAACTGAAGCTCCAATAATTAGACCAACAAGATTTCGTGGATCTGCAACATCTAGAACGCCTTGATACTCAAGACCGGCAACAGTCGCGCCAACTTCTTTAACGGTGTTCTTAATTGCATCAGTAAATGCTCCGAAGAGCGCGGTCGCAGCAAGAACGGCTGTTGCGATTGCAATTCCTTTTGTAATTGCTTTGGTGGTATTTCCAACAGCATCAAGTGAGGTAAGGATCTTGGCACCTTCGCCTTTAACATCACCCGACATCTCAGCGATGCCTTGTGCGTTATCAGAGATTGGTCCGAAGGTATCCATTGCCACAATCACGCCGACTGTCGTTAATAGACCGCAACCGGCAAGTGCTACCGCAAAGAGTGAGAGCACGATTACGCCGCCACCTAGTAGATATGCACCAAATACCGCAGCTGCAATAAGTAGAGCTGAGAAGACAGCGGACTCAAAACCAACTGAAACACCCGCAAGAATTACAGTCGCAGGTCCAGTCTTTGAGGATGCGGCAACATCATTTACGGGACGCTTTCCAACTTCAGTGAAGAAGCCGGTAAGCATCTGAATTGCTGCTGCAAGAACGATTCCGATTATTACCGCGCCAAGTGCAACAGTTCGCGGATTTCCAGTTATTGAGCCAGCAAACGCTGGATCTAATCCAGAGAGTGCGCTAAAGCTATCTGGGAGATATGTAAAGGTTGCGATTCCAACAAGTACCGCTGAGATTACCGCTGAGATGTAGAAGGAGCGATTGATTGCGCTCATCGCACTTCTATCCGAAGATCGTAATCGAGTTAAAAAGATTCCGAGAATTGCGGTGAGAATTCCGATAGCCGGAACAATTAACGGATAGATAAGTCCGCTATCTCCAAATGCCGCTTTTCCTAAAATTAAAGAGGCCACAAGTGTTACTGCGTATGATTCAAATAGATCCGCAGCCATACCAGCGCAGTCACCGACATTGTCGCCGACGTTATCTGCGATAGTTGCAGCGTTTCTAGGATCATCTTCAGGAATGTGCTTTTCGACTTTTCCAACTAGATCTGCTCCGACATCTGCGGCCTTGGTGAAGATTCCACCGCCAACGCGCATAAACATCGCGAGCATCGCTGCGCCAAATCCAAATCCTTCAAGAACTGCTGGTGCGTCAGCGCGATAGATAACAACAACTAATGAAGCGCCAAGAAGTCCAAGACCAACGGTGAGCATTCCAACTACGCCGCCGGTTCGGAATGCGATTTGGACTGAGCGTTCTGCAGAACCTTGGCGAGCAGCTTCGGCAACTCGAACATTGGCTCGAACTGCAAGCCACATACCTTGATAGCCAACTAGCGCTGAGAATGCGGCGCCAACTAAGAAGAATATTGAGCGGCCAATCTTTACATCGGTCTCGCCAGGCAGAGCAAAGAGAAGGACGACAACAATTGCTACGAAGAAAGAGAGAGTGCGGAATTGGCGAGCGAGATATGCGGCAGCACCTTCCTGGACTGCTTCGGCGATCTCGCGCATCTTTGCTGTGCCATCGGAAGCGCTCAGTACTTGAGCGCGAAGCGCAAAGGCAATCGCAAGGGCGACAAGGGATACGCCAAGGACTAGGTAAACCAGATTTAAGTTATTTCCGGTTACTTCCACGAGTGAGTTAGCGCCAATTAGGGCTCTCATATTTCCTCCAAATAAATTAGATAGGTGAAAGTGTAAACACACATCCCCACGAACTGCCTAATCCTAGGCGCGTTTGGGGGTTTATAGACCGAGTTCTGAGAGGTTAAAGGCAGCAAGATAGGCAAGACCGGCGCTCTCCACTTTATCTTTCGCCCCCCGCTCCACAATCACTGCAACACCGACAACTTCAGCCCC
>JAGWYB010000038.1 GCA_018969585.1 Actinomycetales bacterium
GGTCCACGATTTAGCCACGGTAGTGCACCATTCTACGCCTCCCAATTTCACGCGTATGCTCTGCCGTATGCAGCTCAAAACCGATCTTTATATCGATGGTAAGTGGGTAAAAGGTAACGGCACTGTCCCGGTCTATGACCCAAGCGATGGAAGTGTTATCGCTGAAATCCAAACCGCAGGCGAAAAAGAATGTGATGCCGCCGTCGAAGCTGCATATAAAGCATTTCCAGAATGGTCAAAAACAGCGCCACGTTTTCGCGCCGAAATTTTACGCAAAGCATTTGAAATCATGGTTTCTGAAGCTGATTTCCTTGCCGAACTTGTTTCAAAAGAAAATGGCAAAGTCATCTCCGATGCAAAAGGTGAGATTCTTTACGCTGCCGAATTTTTCCGTTGGTTCTCTGAAGAAACTGTTCGCGTACAAGGAGATTTCCGTAAAGCCCCTAGCGGCGATAAGCGAATTCTTGTAACGCACCAACCAATCGGAGTTTCGCTTCTTATTACTCCTTGGAATTTCCCTGCTGGAATGGCTACCCGCAAAATCGGTCCTGCGATCGGCGCTGGATGCACAGTAATTCTCAAGCCAGCAATCGAGACACCGCTAACTGCGATGGCTATCGTCGATATTCTCGAAAGAGCCGGAGTTCCCAAAGGCGTCGTTAATCTTGTGACCCCAACTCCTGCTGGACCAATGGTCAGCCGGATGTTGCACGATGCACGAGTCATGAATCTTTCGTTCACTGGCTCGACTGAAGTTGGTCGCGTTCTTTTGAAAGAAGCCTCCGATCGCGTGATCCGCTGCTCGATGGAGCTTGGCGGTAATGCACCATTTGTTGTTCTTGATGATGCAAATATTGATGAAGCTGTTAAAGGTTTAATGCTCGCAAAAATGCGTAACGGTGGTGCGGCTTGTACTGCTGCAAATCGAATTTTTGTGCACAAGAAAATTGCACAAGAATTTACCAAGAAGTTTGCTAAAGCTATGTCTGAACTCAAGATGGCTCCTGGTCGCGAATCTGGCGCCCAACTCGGTGCCAGCGTTTCCATTAAAGAACGCGACAAAATCGCACAAATTGTAGAGCTATCGGTTAAAGGTGGCGCAAAAGTAGAGACGGGCGGCATCATGCCCGACGGACCCGGTGCGTTCTATCCGCCAACAGTTCTTACCGTTGATAAATCAAATGAAATTCTTAAGTATGAAGTCTTTGGTCCTGTTGCTCCGATAGTCACTTTTGAAAGCGATGAAGAAGCAATCTCTCTTGCCAACGACAGCGACTTTGGTTTGATTTCGTACGTTTACTCAGGCGAACTTGGCCGCGCAATTCGTTTAGCGGAAGCGATTGATTCAGGAATGGTTGCTATAAACCGCGGAATGATTTCTGATCCTGCGGCGCCTTTTGGTGGAAATAAGCAATCAGGTTTAGGACGCGAAGGTGGCTTTGATGGAATCCACGAGTTCTTGCAGACCAAGTACATCGGAGTGGAGATTTAAAGGTAATCTGACCTTATGCGCATTCTTGTTACAGGTGGAGCGGGCTTCCTTGGCTCTCATCTTAGTGAAAGATTGTTAGCCATTGGGCATTCTGTATTGTGTGTAGATAATTTCTATACAGGAAACCAGAAGAACATTGAACATCTTCGCGACAACAGAGATTTTGAGTTAATGCGACATGACGTTACCTTTCCTCTTTACGTAGAGGTAGACGGAATCTTTAACTTAGCGTGTCCTGCTAGCCCAATTCATTATCAACGAAACCCTGTACAAACATTCAAAACTAGCGTCCATGGCGCAATCAACATGCTTGGCTTAGCAAAGCGGACTGGTGCAAGATTTTTTCAGGCTTCAACATCAGAAATTTATGGAGATCCCGCCGTAAGCCCCCAACCAGAAGAGTATTGGGGGAATGTAAATCCAATTGGAATCAGATCTTGTTACGACGAAGGCAAGCGCGCTGCGGAAACTCTAACTTTTGATTACCACCGCCAATTTGGATTGGATATTCGAGTTGCTCGAATTTTCAATACTTATGGACCGCGAATGGATATGAATGATGGTCGAGTGGTTAGCAATTTCATTGTGCAAGCTCTTAAACAAGAACCCATCACTGTTTATGGAGATGGGACTCAGACTCGAAGTTTTTGCTACGTAGATGACTTAATTGAAGGATTCATAAAGCTATTTTTCACCAGTGATATTCACGAGCCAGTAAATCTAGGCAATCCGACTCCAATCAATATGCTGGAATTGGCTGAAGAAATCAAAGTTTTAACAAAGAGCCAATCGAAAATTGAAATGCGTCCCCTTCCGGGCGATGATCCTAAGCAGAGGGAACCAAAGATCGAAAGAGCAGAAAAATTACTAGGCTGGAAACCCAAAATTGAGCGGCAGTCTGGACTCAAAAAAACTATTGAGTACTTCAAGGAAGTTATTGCTTCCTAGGTTTGTGGCGGAGGATGAGGGATTTGAACCCTCGATAGGTTTCCCTATACACGCTTTCCAAGCGTGCGCACTCGGCCGCTATGCGAATCCTCCAAGGATTAGATACTAACTGATTTATCTGCCCCATCAAATTCATTCATATATTTAATGATGTAATCAGTGCAAATTCCGTAACTGAGTGAAATTTCTCTAAAACGCGAATCAATCATCCATCGTTCAGGTAGCACTGCAATACCACCAGGTACCACGAAATTTCCAGGATAGACCCAGATAAAACTCCTTGAGGTCAATGTGTAGGAGTCTTCTTGGTGCCAGAAAAAATTCAAATCTTGTCTATTGAGCATTTGAAGAGCACTCAAAGCTTCTGCGTTCTTGCAGTGTATCCACAGTGATTTTTCACGCTCTATAATCCAATCTTTATTTATTTCATATTGACCAAAGTCATGACCAAGTAAATAAGCGCCATTCTGAACCCAAAGGTCGACTTCGCAATCGATTGATTCGTTTAAGCACCAATCGATTTGAGAAGGGAAATTCTCCAAATTACTTGGACCGTTGATGTTTCCTCGATGCGAGATAAAACGCAAGTTTCTTCTCCTAATTGTGATGTTCGAGGAAGAAATTCAAGTCTTCAGGAGTACCAAGACCCCACATTTGGTCGATGTTTCTAATTCTAAATTTCTTCCCATCTTCAATTGCCTGATTGAATACTGGACAGACATAAAATTCACCATTCGTTCTTATATTCTTCTCAATCATGTTATCCGCGTACTTTACGTAGTCCGAACCCTTTTTCCAGAAATAGATACCCACAGTCGCGATATTACTAATTGGCTTTTTCTCAGCGACTTCTTGAACTAGACCGAATTCATCAATTCGCGCATAAGACCATTTTGGATGCGTTGCGTTAAAGGTGACAATTCCACCATCAATACCATCCGCCATAAATGAATAAAGAGTTTCGCCGCTATTCCATTCTACAAATTGATCAGAGTTTGCAATTACGAGCGAGTCATCATTATCGATAAATTCTCGAGCTAAGAGTGTTGTGCACGCAGCACCTTCAGTGAGCCCATCAATTTGAACAATTTCGCAATTTGGCGTTATAAGCTTCAACAAAAACTCGAGATTATACTTCTCGTAGTGTGAGCGTTGGACAATATAAATAAATCTGGCTTCAATATTTAGATTCTCGACAACCACTTGAATCATTGGCTTGCCTCGAACTTCTATCAGAGGTTTTGGAAAGGTATATCCAGCTGCCTCGAATCTGCTCCCAGCCCCAGCCATAGGAATTAGCACATTTAGTTTGTCGGATTTCCAAGGTGTTTTCATAGGAGTAAGAGTAGAGGAGAGTACCTCAACCGACCTTATTTTTTGCCAAGTCAGATCTTTTCTATTGTCAATTGGAATTAATCTTGCCCCACTTCGCTGTGCCGCAAGTCGTCCTACGTAACTATCTTCAAAAATTACAGTAACATCAGGAACAACCCCAAAATGCATCATTGTTTTCCAATAAATCTCAGGATGCGGCTTGGGGCTTTTAACGTCTTCATTACTTAATATAAGTGAGAAATAATTATTGATTCCCAAGTTCTTAAGAACTATATCAATCGTATTCCGCACGGAATTACTGGCAACGGCGAGCTTCAACCCAATATCTTGCAAATAATCCATAAAAGAAACTAGCTCTTGATCTTGCTCAATTTCACCCAACATCCTAACGGTGATATCTTGCTTGAGTTTCCAAACACTTTCAAAGTGCTCGATAGGGAAACCTTTTTCCAAATTCAATATCTCGAGTTTTCTTTTTGTTGATAATCCATCATATTTGGTCGAGTGATCCCGATGTGAAATTTCAAATTGAGGTCCAAATTCTCGTAATGCTTCATTGAGAGCTTCAAAATGCAACTCTTTACTATCAATAAGCACTCCATCAAGATCAAAAATTGCAAGTTGCGTATTCATCATGATGGAGCACAATCCTAGTCGCTGCATTTGGTTGGTAGGCGCTAGGTTGTAGGCTTGGGAACGATCCTCCGTGCGGCATTACCGTGCCGAACTCCCCCAGGGCTGGAAGGCAGCAAGGGTAGGCCCGCTCTAATGGGTGTGCGGGGGATCCTTATAAGAGCGCTCGTTACGTAAGGAGGTCGATATGTCACTCGCGTTATATCGTAAGTATCGTCCTTCGATTTTCGCTGATGTTATTGGCCAAGAACATGTGACTGTTCCACTATCTAATGCTTTGGAATCTGACCGAATTCATCATGCATATTTATTCTCTGGTCCTCGCGGATGCGGAAAAACTTCAAGCGCTCGAATCATGGCTCGCTCTCTTAATTGCGAAAAAGGTCCAACTCCGAATCCCTGCGGAAATTGCCAGTCCTGTACTGATTTAGTAGCAAATGGCCCCGGCTCGATTGATGTGATTGAACTCGATGCCGCAACGCACGGTCTTGTTGATGACGCTCGCGATTTACGCGATAAAGCATTCTTTGCCCCAGTAAATTCTCGCTACAAAATTTACATTATTGATGAGGCTCACCAACTTGGACTAGGCGCTGCAAATGCGTTATTGAAAGTTGTTGAAGAACCACCTCCACATGTTTTGTTTATTTTTGCTACCACTGAACCAGAAAAATTAATTGCAACTATCCGCTCCCGTACTCACCACTACCCATTCCGATTAGTCCCACCTGGAATTCTTGGCGAGCACCTGGAAAAAGTCTGCGCTGCTGAAAATGTGAAAGTCGAAAAAGGCGTAATTCCACTTGTTGTTCGCGCTTCTGGTGGCTCGGTTCGTGATGCCCTTTCTGTGCTCGGCCAATTACTTGCCGGTGCTGGAAAAGATGGCGTTACTTATGACATCGCTGTCCAACTTCTTGGCTATACCGATGGCGCGCTTCTTGATGATGCAATCGATGCAATCGGGGCTCGCGATACTGCGACTTTGTTTAAGACAATTGATGTCTTAGTGGAGTCGGGCCACGATCCACGTCGCTTCGCATTTGATTTATTGGAGCGGCTCCGCGATCTTGTTATCGTCGAAGCGCTTGATGATGGCGCTAGCTCGGTCCTTCGTGGCTATCCCGAAGATCAACTCGCTCGGATGCGCTCTCAAGCATCACGGATCGGAAGCGCTTCCCTGAATCGTGCTGCAACTGTTGTGGCTGATGGACTGACCCAGATGCGGGGAGCGACTCCACCACGATTAATTCTCGAACTTGTTGCCGGAAAGATCACTATTCCGATGGGTGATAACACCGATCTTGGATTGCTGTCCCGGATGGAACGTCTTGAACGTCAATCTGGCTTTGATGTTGCCCCAAGCGC
>JAGWYB010000039.1 GCA_018969585.1 Actinomycetales bacterium
GTTGATCTCGATCTATTTTGTAATTGTAATGACTGCAATTTTTATTATTGCCGACGTATCTTCGACTTACATTGCACGTCGAGAACTCATAAATAACGTTGAAACCGCTTTAGCAATCGCATCGCAGGAACTAGATGAAATGCGTTATTACTATCGATTACCTTTACCACATTCTCCTTCCACAGGGGAGAATCGAAATCTACCCATTGATTGTGGCGATGCTGCGCACATTTTCAATCAAGAAATTCAGGCTATTAATAAAGCTAGAATCGAAAAATCAAAGTCAGGAAATCCCCTTTCAGTTATCGGCTTTGAATGCGATGGGAGGCAACTACGAGCGCGAACGACTAGCGCTCACACATTGCCATTTTCATTGCCCATTTTTTCTATCAAGGAATTTACTAATGTTGTGGAGGTCGCAGTCACTGTGCGATATTCTTAAAAAAAGCACACTATCCTTCTCCTATGGCTGAACGCGATTTTAATCAGGAGATTAGTGCGCTAAGCCATACCCTCCAATCAATCGAGTCCGTTTTAGATCTACCGAAACTGATTACAGATAAAGATGCACTTGAAACCCAAGCTGGCGCTCCCGATCTTTGGAATGATCCAGAGAAGGCACAGAAAATCACGAGCGCGTTATCTCGGGTACAGAATGTCATTAATAAAGTGTCGAGCCTTCGGTCTCGGATCTCGGATTTACCCATCATGCTTGATCTCGCAAATTCCGAGGATGACGCTGGCGCTAAATCCGATGTTGAACAGGAACTGAATTCGCTCGCTGTCGCAATATCTGAAATGGAAGTTCAAACTCTATTAAGCGGTGAATATGATCATCGTGATGCACTGATAACTATTCGTTCTGAAGCGGGGGGCGTCGATGCTGCCGATTGGGCGGAAATGGTCTCAAGAATGTATTTCCGTTACTGCGAGCGACATGATTATGGTGTTAATGTTCTTGAAACCTCATATGCGGAAGAAGCCGGAATAAAATCTACAACTTTCCGAGTAAATGGCTCCTATGCTTACGGAACGCTCTCAGTAGAACAAGGAACTCATCGATTGGTTCGCATTTCCCCATTCGATAGCCAGAATCGTCGCCATACCTCCTTTGCCGGAGTAGAAGTAGTGCCCGTTGTTGATCAAAGTGATCACATTGACATTGACGAAAAAGATTTTCGTGTTGATGTTTATCGCTCATCAGGTCCTGGAGGACAGGGTGTCAATACAACTGATTCGGCGGTTCGAATTACCCATATTCCCACGGGGATTGTTGTGTCATGCCAAAATGAACGTTCTCAGATACAAAATCGTGCAACCGCAATGGCAGTTTTGCAATCGAAACTCTTGGAGAAGAGAAATCAAGAAGAGCGCGCAAAGATTGATGCGTTACGCGGTGATAGCGGTGGATCATGGGGAAATCAGATCCGTTCATATGTTTTACACCCATATCAAATGGTGAAAGATCATCGCACTGATTTCGAAACCGGAAACACGCAGGCAGTACTCGATGGTGAACTCGACGGATTTATCTCAGCTGGAATTCGCTGGAGGCGCGAGAAGAAATAACGACCACGCACGCGTCACTCTGCGTCTTTTCTCACCCTTTTTACCTCTGTTTAGGGGCGGTTCTCCTGAGCTTTTGCCCGTTTGCTATCTAAAATCACTCCCGTGATTCGCTTCGAAAATGTAACAAAGGTCTATTCCAAGACCGATCGACCTGCGTTGGATAACGTCAGCATCGATATCGAAAAAGGCGAATTTGTATTTCTTGTGGGTCTGTCAGGTTCTGGAAAGTCAACTTTCCTCCGACTCGTTCTTCGAGAAGAACGTCCGACTTCGGGAAAGATTCATGTTGCAGGTAAAGATTTAGGAACCTTATCTAATTGGAAAGTTCCAGAATTACGTCGCCAAGTCGGAACCGTATTTCAGGATTTTCGATTATTGCCAAATAAAACAGTGACTGAAAATGTTGCATTCACGCTTCACGTACTTGGATTTTCCAAGAAAGAGATTGCGCGTGAAGTACCCGAAGTTCTCGAACTCGTGGGCCTTGAAGATAAAGCTGATCGCAAGCCGGGCGAACTTTCAGGTGGAGAGCAACAGCGCGTAGCAATCGCACGTGCCTATGTCAGCAATCCAGCAATTTTGATCGCTGACGAACCAACTGGAAATCTCGATCCAGCAACCTCTGTTGGGATTATGAAATTACTTGATCGAATTAATCGCGAGGGAACCACGGTGGTTATGGCAACCCACGATGCGGGTATCGTTGATCAGATGCGTAAACGAGTTATTGAATTAGATAAGGGCCTCGTAATTCGAGACCAAGCGCGCGGCGTATACGGATATACGGGGTAGCCATGAGAGCACGTTTCATTCTTAGTGAAGTTGGAATTGGATTACGTCGCAATCTAACGATGACATTTGCCGTCGTAATTACCGTTGCGATATCACTTTCGCTCTTAGGTATCGGGTTACTCTCAAATGCCCAAGTCCGAGTGATGAAAGATTATTGGTACGACAAGATTGAAGTTTCGGTTTATCTATGCGGCTCTCTCTCGGATTCTCCCTCATGTTCAGCAGGCATGATTACTCCTCAACAAAGGCTTGAGATTCAAAATGATCTTGAAGATCTTCCAGTAGTGGAGAATGTTTACTACGAATCTCAGTCCGAAGCCTTTGACCGTTTTCAGGAGCGCTTTAAGGACTCTGCGATCTCACAAAATGTAACCGCTGATCAACTTCCTGAATCATTTAGGGTCAAACTCAAAGATCCAACTCAATTTGCAGTTGTGCAGAGTGCATTCTCTGGTCGCCCCGGAGTCGATGTTGTTCAAGACCAGCGCTCTATTTTGGAAAAATTCTTCCGATTGCTTAATGTGCTCCGAGATGGCGCGCTTGCGATTGGTTTTGCCAGCGTTCTTACAGCTGCATTGTTAATAAGCAATACTTTAAGAATTGCTGCGTTCAATCGCCGACGCGAAACAAATGTTATGAAGTTAGTTGGAGCAAGTTCGTTCTCGATTCAACTCCCATTTATTCTTGAAGGAGTTTTTTCTGCATTCCTCGGATGGGGTTTCTCAGTTGGCCTTCTCTCGGGATTGAAGTACGTCATCGATGACCGGATTGCTCCATTATTAACGTTCACAAATTTCTTTACCTGGAGTGATGTTTGGTTGTCTTCCGCGTATCTGTTGGGCACTGGTCTTGTTGTTTCATCACTAGCTTCGATTTTGACGCTCCGGAAATATCTCAAAGTCTAATTTTCTAGTCCGCTCGCTTTCTCCTTACGCACAAAGCATATTTGAGATGCGCGCGAAGTTCCGTTACGGTGTGCTGCCTACCTGACATAAGTCACTGAGTCGAAGATGAAACTGCAGAGGACCCGCAAGTGCCAGATAAAGAAAAACGGAAATCTCCAAAGTCGGCGCATTCTCGTCCTCACAACAATTCACAAGATTTAACTCCTTCAATTGGAGGAGCGGAAGTTACATTATGGAAATCTCAAATTAATGCAGATTTCCTCCGCAAGGCAACAATCGCAGTCGTTACATCTGCTTTGATTTTTGGATTCGGAGTGCAATTCGGTAGTAAGACGGGAAGCTCCAGTGTTGATGAAGCAATTACGACAATTCTTGATTCAAGTGCAAAAGAAATAGATCGTGATGTTCTAGAACGAGCTGCGATTGAGGGCGCGCTCAAAGCCTCGGGAGATGAATGGGCTAATTATTTCCCAACAAGCGCTCTTGACGTATTGGAAGAGCAAAATTCAAATATGTTTACCGGGATTGGAATCTGGCTGAATAAAACGCGAGGAGGTCAGATAAAAATCGCATCCATCCAAGAAGGTTCACCTGCATCGAGATCCGGGTTGAATATCGGTGATCAGTTACTAGAAGTAAACGGGACGGATGTGCGCGGCGCATCCCTGACTTCTGCGGTCGCGCTCATCCGCGGAGATATTGGTAAGAGGATTGAGTTACTCGTCAATCGAGACGAGAAAATGATTCTTGCCTCGCTTTCAACTCAAAAGGTCGCGCTCAGTACCGTTGAGGCGAATCAAGTTAGTGGCTCAGTTGCATTAATAGAAATCGCGTCATTTAGTCGTGGCACAACGCAAGAAGTTCAGGAATCATTGCAGCAACTCAATTACAAATCGGGAATTATTTTGGATCTTCGTAATAATCCAGGTGGCCTCATTGAAGAAGCCGTAAAAACGGCCCAATTATTCATTGGAAACGGCGTCATTGTTTCGTACCAGGTTAATGGAGCTGAGAGACTTTACAAGGCCTCTAATCCAAATCCGATATCAGTTCCATTGGTAGTCTTGATAAATCGAAATACAGCAAGTTCGGCGGAGATTGTTGCTAGCGCCTTTCAGGATAGAAATCGTGGGGTTGTCCTAGGGGAACGTAGTTACGGAAAAGGTTCCGTCCAAGAATTTGTCACTTTAGATGATGGATCAAAACTCGAATTAACAGTCGCGTTATATGTGACACCATCGGGACGAATTATTGACGAAGTCGGTGTCACTCCAGACCTTGAAGTTTCCTCACGTGAATTGAATGTCAAAGCTCTTCAAGTTCTTGGTGGTCTTGCCTCGCTTAATACGAAAAAACCTTGATTCATTTAAACAACGCACCGAGGAACATCGTCTTTTGACCGATACGCTTTACTCATGGTCAAGGAAGTAGGCAAGAAACTAATAGCCCAAAACAAAAAAGGGCGCCATGATTACTTTGTTGACGAAATTTTTGAAGCGGGATTAGTCCTCATGGGAACAGAAGTTAAATCCTTACGCGCTGGCCGGGCAACGCTCACGGACGGCTATGCCGAAGTGGTTGATGGCGAGATTTGGTTAAACGGAATACACATTCCTGAGTACAACGAAGGGTCATGGACTAATCATGAGCCACGAAGGAAAAGGAAGTTGCTCATGAACAAAAGAGAAATTTCTAAACTTATTGGCACGCTAAAAGAGGGCGGAATGACGCTTATTCCACTCTCTCTTTATTTTAAGGATGGAAAAGCGAAAGTTGAAATGGGATTGGCTCGCGGCAAGAAAGCGCACGATAAAAGATCAGCTTTGATGGAGAAACAAGCTACCCGTGAAGTTGATCGAGAATTGGCGCGCCGTTCCTCCGGAAAAGGTGGAAAATCAAGACGAGCTTTTGACGAATAATTCCTCGTGTGAACGCACCTTCCTCAAGAGTGCACAAGTAAGGGAAGTATGCGGCAGGTAAAGCCTCGAGTCATCACAGCAGAATTAGGAGTGCACAATTACGGGCAGAATGCGGCAGGTAATGCCTCAAGTCATCACAGCTGAATTAGGAGTGCACAATTACGGGCAGAATGCGGTAAGTAATGCTTCTAGTAATCACAACTAAGTAAAGAGCGCATAATCACGCTCACTTTTGAAGAGGTAATTACTCTCACTTTTGAAGTGGCAATTACCCTCACTTTCAGCGATTGAAATCAAAATTCACTCTGCTTTCTATCTGGAGTGAACGTAGATTTCGGGAATACTCTGGTTTTTTTCGCTGTTCAACCTGACGTACAATTCTCCTTCAGCTTCTAATCCACGTTAACGCGGGGGTGAACGGTCTCGACTTCGATTGTTGAGCCAGGGGAAGCGGGCCGAGGAAGCCGGGATGATCTCGTAAACCACACAAACCCGT
>JAGWYB010000040.1 GCA_018969585.1 Actinomycetales bacterium
GGAGCAGGCATGTTTGGCGCAATCATTATGCTTCCGCTTTACCTTCAAATAATTCAAGGCGCTAGCGCGACAGTTGCAGGATTGAAATTAATTCCTTTGATGTTGGGAATTCTATTTGTAACCGTAACAAGCGGTCGCGTCATCTCAAAAACAGGTAAGTATCGAATATTTCCAATTATCGGAACCATCACAATGGCGCTAGGAATTCTCTTGATGACTCAGCTTGGGACCAATACTCCATTCTGGCAGATTGCGCTTTTCTCGATGATTATTGGTGCCGGACTCGGTGCTTCGATGCAGACAATTGTTATCGCCGTGCAAAATGCAGTCGAATATAAAGATCTTGGAATCGCCACATCTTCCAACACTTTCTTCCGCTCTCTTGGCGGCGCATTTGGAACAGCAATCTTTGGAACGATTCTCAATCAACAAGTAAGTTCAAATCTTGAGAGTGGTTTTGCTGATCTAGCTAGTAAGAATCCAGAGCAGCTTGCTAATTTGGATCCGACGCTCGTTGATTCGTTAAGAAGCAATACCGAAGCTATCTCTACCTTGCCGGCTGTAGTCCAATCTACGGTTTTAGAATCTTTTGCTAGCGCTTTCCAGACTGTTTTCTGGGCTGCACTTCCTGTTGTGGTGCTCGGTTTTGTCTTTGCTCTCTTCTTAAAGGAGAAGCCACTTCAATCAAGCGCTGAACATGCGAGTGCGCGTAATGATGCTGCGGGCGAATCGATTGGATGAGATTTCCTAAATCTCCTTTTCAAGGCCTTCCTCGCGAAGTTTCCGTACTAACATCAATTTCATTTCTCGTGGCAGTTGGTTTTGGATTAATTGTCCCAGCGATTCCAATTTTTGCCCAAACTTTTGGTGTATCTAATACTCTGATTGGCTTGATTGTTTCAAGTTTTGCAGTAATGCGATTCACCTCAGGATTAATTGCTGGAAGATTGGTAGAGATATTTGGCGAACGTTTAGTGCTTGGCTTCGGATTGATGATGGTCTCTGGCTTCACGCTGTTAGCTGGTCTGGCTCAAAGCTATTCCCAATTATTAATTTTTAGATCAGCTGGCGGACTTGGCTCTGCGATGTTCTCGGTTTCTGCGGGCGCGCTCATTCTGCGAGTCGTTTCAGATAGCCAGCGTGGACGTTCACAATCTCTCTATAACGGTGGCTTTATTGCTGGCGGAGTTGCCGGTCCGGCATTTGGTGGAGCGCTCTTGGCAATCTCGCCACGTGCTCCATTTTTTATCTATAGCGCGCTTTTACTCGCCGCGAGCATTGTCTCGTTCATTTTTCTACATGAAAAACGACTTGGTAAAAAAGTTGTTGATAAGCAAGAAGAAGCAGTTATAAATCTACGAGAAGCGTTACGAATTCGACCTTATTTGTACTCATTATTTCTAGCATTTTTGGGAAGCTGGATTTTCTTTGGAATGCGCTCATCGATTTTGCCACTTTTCGTAATTTCAGATCTAGGTGCAACTACAGCCGTAGTCGGGCTTAGCTTTACATTGGCCCTTATTGCTCAAGGCTCAGTTATGGTACGAGCCGGAAAATACTCAGATAAAAACGGTCGCAGACCTGTAATAGTTACGGGTTTTTCGATAACGATGTTGGCTTTAGCAATTCTCGTTTTAGCAAATAGCGTAATGATTTATTTAATTGCGATGGTTGTTATGGGAATCGGCGCTGGTTTTGCTGCCTCAGCCGGTGCAGTTGTTGGCGATGTAATTAAAGGGCGCAGCGGTCGCGTTTTCGCAGTATTTCAAATGGCCGGAGATGCCGGAATGATCGTAGGACCATTATTACTTGGCGTTATTGCAGATTTATTCTCATACCGCGATGCCATTCTGGTGAGCGCAATAATTTTCTCTTTAGCAATCTTCTTTGCAATAAGAATCCCCGAGACAAATACGGTTCGTCTCGGGGATTCGCAGAAGCCTGCGCTTCGGGAAGAGTGAGTTAGTCGTTATTTCCTCGCAAAATTGCTAGCAACCTTAGAATTTCAAGGTAGAGCCAGACCACAGTCATTACGAGACCAAAACCAGCGCGCCAGGACTCTTCTTGTGGGACTCCCATGCGAACACCTTGTTCGGCAGCATCGAAATCCAATATCAAGAAGAAGCTCGCGATCGCGACGCCCGCAAATGCAAGCATCGGACCAAAGAGGCTTAGCGAGTAAAGGCTGCCGCCGCCAAAGAGAACGCTAATCAAGCTTCCCAATCCAAGTACCAAATATCCAAGAGCTGCGCCAAGTAGAACTTTGGTGAATTTAGGTGTTGCGCGCAATCTTCCGCTCTTATACATAAACAACATACCAACAAACGCGGCAATGGTTGCGACTACTGCTTGCTGAACGATACCCGGATAAAAAAGCTCATAAGTCTTGCTCAATATTCCAAGTACTAAACCTTGGAAGACGGCATAAGTTACATATAACGCAGGTCTAACTTTTTTACTAAATGCGCCAATAAGACCTGTTACTAAACCGCCAATGAATCCTACGAAAAGAAGCGCTGGTGGGAGATTTAAGAACCAAGCGGCAGCGCCGACAAAAACGGCGGTGCCTAGCAATATCGCAGTGCGCGCTACGACATCATCCATCGTCATTCTTCCGGTACGAAGCGATGATGCAGCTGGCGCGTTGAAACTTTCTTCCAACTCAGGAACTGTATTCATAGCAGCGTAACCGCGCTGGCTATATGCACGGTTTAGTACTGGATTAGAACTGTTCATTTCTCTCCTTATATTTAGTCGTGCCCCCGGTGGGGGTCGAACCCACACTTGGACGATTTTAAGTCGTCTGCCTCTGCCATTGGGCTACAGGGGCCTTGCGTGGGCAAATCTACCTGCCTTACGTACAACAGAATCCAGTTGGGATCGCGTTAGCTTTCCCGTGAAAGTGTTCTGCTGACTCGGGTGGTAACTAGCAATGACCAATCTAATATTCCCGTCGCTTCCTCGAAACTTGAAGTTGGCTCCATGGCCGAAGTTTGGGCGTTTTCTAGGCAATTCCTCACCAATTGCGCTCAAAGCGCGCTGCGTGGCCCGCCAGGCGATACCGCCCAGGGCGAGGTAAGCGCGAGTAGATGGAAATAGCGCGGCCATCTCATCTTCTAGCCAGATAGAGCAGTTGGAAATTTCTTCGGTGGTTGGCTTGTTATCTGGCGGCGCGCAATGAACCGCGCAAGTTATTCGAGTATCCGAGAGTTCTTGCCCATCATTTTTGCTAACGCTTGTTGGAATACGCGCAAGATTGGCGTTGTGGAGCGCTTTATAAAGCCAATCTCCTGAACTATCCCCGGTAAAGATTCTTCCGGTTCTATTTGCGCCATGTGCTCCCGGGGCCAAACCAATAATCATTAAACGAGCATCGTTCGGACCAAATCCGGGAACCGGTTTACCCCAGTAATTCTCGTTTTGATAGGACTTACGTTTTGTTACAGATACTTCTTCTCGCCAATCTACCAACCTAGGGCAATTTTCACATTTGATTAACTTTCTATCTATTGCCGCTAACTTTAATTTCAAGACTTAGCACCATTTGCGATTGACCATGCAATCCCATCGAGAATATCTGATTCTGAGGCGACAAATTCGGCTACCTTAATTCTTTTTAAAATTCGATCGAGGATGAGTGAGCCAGCTGCAATTACATCAACCCGACCCGGGTGCATGTACCCCAGTGCAGCAATCTCATCTCGCGTCATTTTTAGAAATCGCTCTGTTATCTCACTGACTTTACTTGAAGGAATTCTTGAGAGATGAATTGCGTAACGGTCGTAGCTATCTAAACCAAGACCTGCTGCCGCAACAGTAGTGGCAGTTCCAGCGACTGCAATTACTGTCTTTGCTTCACTTATCGGCACTACCAGCGATGCTGCATCAATTGCACCATCAATATCTGCAATTGCTGAAGTTATGGAATCAATGGATGGTGGGGAGCTACTGAAATGGCGTTCACTCATTCGAACACATCCAATATTCACACTTTTGGCAGCTTCTACAGCGGACTGGCCAATTACAAATTCGGTTGAGCCGCCGCCGATATCAACTACAAGAAAGGGTGCATCGGAAGGATGAAGTTGTCGAACTGCGCCTTCGAAAGTTAATTGAGCCTCTTCATCACCACTAATGACTTCGGGTTTTACGCCCAAGATTTCAAAAACTCCGTTGATGAATAAATCTCTATTTGAGGCATCTCGAGTAGCGCTAGTCGCACAGAATCGAATACTTGTAGCCCCACGTCGCTTGATTTCAAGTGCAAATTCGGAGACTGCGCGGAGCGTACGCTCAATAGCAGCTGGTGCGAACTGCTTATTCCGATCTACGCCTTCGCCTAGCCTAATAATCTCCATAGTTCGGTAAATCTCTCTGAAATTATCTCCTTCGATATCTGCAATCAGAAGACGAATGGAATTGGTTCCGCAATCAATCGCTGCGACTCGACTCATTTACCCTCAGCTCTTCGCTCTAAGCAATTCCCGTTTTCCCACCAATTACCAATTAAGTTAAGCGCTTCATCTCCTAATGGGTTTACACCCGGTTCTGTCGCTAGCGAATGAGCAACGAGTGAATGTAGGCACTTCACCCGATCTGGCATCCCTCCTGCAGAAATTCCCGCAACTTCTGGAACATCTAATTTCATATCTTTTGCTAGCGCACTCCGAGCGGCAAGGTAATCATCATGAGCTGCGTGATAGGCACCGGACAAATTCGCATCCCTGGATAGTCTCGCATTCATCTCATCCATCACTTCGCTATTTTCTAAAGTTGAGATAACAGAGGTTAAATTAGGACAGGTTGCGTAATAGAAAGTTGGAAACGGCGTGCCATCGCTTAACCGCGGTGGAGTCTCAATTACCGCTGGATTTCCACATGGGCATCGATACGCGATTGCATGAACATCTCGGGCTTTTCTTCCTAGTTGAATTTCAAGAGCTGATAAATCTTCATTGGAGGGGACTTCGCTCATGGCTCTCGGCCAACTCCTACCGAAGTAATTGAGGAGATTATTCGAGAGTACCAAGGAACACCTAAAGGAAAGTCTTGATTTATCGAAGCGGAATCCTCGGCGTCTTCATTACTTTCTGCTCCAAGAATTATGTATTGGCGTTCTCCGGGAAGAACGAAATGTAGTCTCGATCTAGCTTGAGATTTAACGAAATTTGGATCTTGCCAACGCTCTAATTCTGCGCGTGCTTCAATCAATTTTTTCTTATTTGATTCGACACTTGCTTCTAAAGCGCTAATTTGAGCGCGCTGGGCAAAGTAATGTTGCGTAGGTGGCGCCAGTGTTACAGCCATAGCAAACAGCACAATAAAAAGAATC
>JAGWYB010000014.1 GCA_018969585.1 Actinomycetales bacterium
TCCTATTTCGGCGCCATACTTAGCCGCGGTTCGAGCAATCATCATGGTGTGTCGAGCATCGTCTACTTGAGCATCAAAATAACGATAACCACCAGTAATTAGATCAAGTCGTAATGAGGGCGCAATTTCACTCAACTCCTTCTGAGAGATGTGCTTGTGCCAAGGCAGAGCTCGTTTAAATCCGCGAAGCGCGTCATACAGCGCCATGCCAGCGCCCACATAGGTGCGCTCTTTTAACTTCTCTTGAAGTGGATAAAGGAAAGAAACCGGTCTAACTAGATGTGGCGCGATAGTGGTAATCATCAATTCGCGTTCTTGTAAGGCTTCTCGCACTAATTTGAAGTCATATTGTTCGAGATACCTAAGGCCACCGTGTATCAGTTTTGATGAACGCGATGAGGTGCCGGAAGCGAAATCATTTGACTCAACTAGAGCCACCGTTAATCCGCGCGAAGCTGCATCAAGTGCTATTCCCGCTCCATTTACTCCACCACCAATTACAAGTAGATCGAAGTGATCTTTTCGTAATGAGGTAACAACCTGTTGTCGATACTCGGGACTAAGCGCCGAACGCAATATTGACGATTTAGCCACACGCGTAGGATACGCGCTATGTCATTTATCGGGGCGCTCGATCAAGGTACCTCTTCAACTAGGTTCATGATTTTCAATGAAGAAGGAGCGGTGATTGGGCAACACCAGTTAGAACATAAACAAATCTTGCCTAGGCCAGGTTGGGTCGAACATGATGCCTGGGAAATCTGGGAGAGATCTGTAGAAGTTATCTCAGAGTCGCTAAGAAAAACCGGAATATCCGGTAAAGATTTGGCCGGAATCGGAATTACTAATCAGCGAGAAACAACTGTTATTTGGGATAAGCAAACTGGTAAGCCATTACATAATGCGATTGTCTGGCAAGATACAAGAACCCAAGAATTTCTAGATAATTTTAGCGATAGTGAAAAAGCTTTAATTGTTCGTAAAACCGGTCTCGCTATCGCCCCGTACTTCTCTGGAAGTAAATTGAATTGGTTACTAAATAATGTACCTGATGTGAAACGCGCTATTGATTCTGGGAATGCTTTAGCCGGCACCATTGATAGTTGGTTGCTCTGGAAATTAAGCGGCGGAACTCACAAGACTGATGTAACAAATGCCAGCCGAACTCTCCTCATGGACCTAGAGACACTCGACTGGGACCGCGATTTGTTGCGGATATTTGGAATTCCTAGAGAAATTCTTCCCACCATCTGCTCCTCCTCTGAAGTCTTTGCGAGCTCTCTTGATAATGGTCCAGTTGGTGCAGCGGTTCCAATTTCTGGCATCCTCGGGGATCAACAAGCTGCCATGGTTGGACAAGTCTGTTTTGAAAAAGGCGATTCCAAAACTACCTACGGAACCGGAAATTTTGCACTCTTAAATACTGGTGAAGAGTTGGTTAGATCTAAACATGGTCTGCTAACGACAGTTTGCTTTAAGTTTGGTAGCGAGCCAGCCAGATATGCACTTGAAGGTTCAGTTGCAGTCACTGGTTCAGCAGTCCAATGGCTAAGAGATCAACTTGGCTTAATCAAGCAAGCTAGCGAAATTGAATCTTTAGCGGCGGCTGTAAAAGATAACGGTGGGGTCTATTTTGTGCCGGCATTCTCGGGCTTATTTGCGCCATATTGGCGAAGTGATGCCCGTGGAGTAATAGTTGGATTAACTCGAGCCGCTAACAAATCCCATATCGCAAGAGCAACCTTAGAAGCTATCTCATTTCAAACTAAAGAAATCCTCGATGCAATGGCGCAAGATAGTGGAGTCAAACTTACAGAAATGCGGGTTGATGGCGGAATAACTGCTAACGAACTTTGTATGCAGATTCAGTCGGACGTTATGCAAATTGATGTCGTACGACCAAAAGTTATTGAAACCACAGCACTTGGAGCTGCTTATGCAGCTGGACTTTCAGTTGGATACTTCAAAGATAAAGCTCAGTTAAGGACAAAGTGGCAAGAGGCGCGACGCTGGAAACCAACCCAAAACACCACTATCGCAACAGATGGATTTAAGAATTGGCAGAATGCAATAGAGCGATCTCTAAACTGGAT
The DNA here is from genome assembly GCA_018969585.1 of Actinomycetales bacterium. Taxonomy (GTDB): domain Bacteria; phylum Actinomycetota; class Actinomycetes; order Nanopelagicales; family Nanopelagicaceae; genus MAG-120802. The sequence goes on from JAGWYB010000014.1 coordinate 2,094, forward strand.
TGATCTCAAAAAGTAAGGCTTCACCTGGTTTGAGAATTGGAGCTGCAAGCCCGATTTCACTAAGCAAAGAGCCAGAGATTCTGCAACCATCGCTGACCCAGTCAGGCGCTTTAATCAACATCATTCCGGTTCCTTTTGAAATTGTAGGAATACGAATCTCGTAGGTTCGATCAGATAGCCCCGGTATTCGAATCCTGGGTGGTTGTGAAGTGGAAATTGTTTCTAGTTGTACGTACGCAAAAATTGATTCGCTTTCCGAAATTACTCCATAAAGCTGATGCGCATCGTCAGGATAATTAACACGCACGCTCTTGCCGGAATGGATCAATGCTCGCTTTTTCTTGTAATAGTCGGCCCAGAGCTTTAGGTAATTTATTTCTTCTGGAGAGCAGGAAGAGATATCCCATTCGATTCCCGCATGGCCAAATAGCGCCGTTACCGCTCTAACGGAAAGAGAGAGCGACCTTCCTGTTTGATGGCTGGGGCTTGGACCAATATGAGTTCCAAGCAATTCCAGTGGAATGAACTGTGAAGTCCATCTTTGAATTCGTTGACGCTCCAGTGCGTCGTTGTTGTCACTTACCCAGAATCTATCTACATGATCCACAATTCCAAGATCAATTCGCCCACCGCCGGATGCGCAAGATTCAATTTCTAGACCTTGGTGTCTTTTTTTCAGTTCATCGAATAGTTGATAAATAGCTAGCACTTGATCTCGATATGCGGGACGTCCATTGTTATCTGCATCAATCAATACTCGATTGTGATCCCATTTGATGTAGCTAACTTTCGAACTGGAGATGACTTCACTTACAGATTCGAGCACGTATGCAAATGCTTCCGGGTTGGCTAGATTCAAAACTTGTTGATGTCGCCAAGTCGGAATGCTCCGTGTTTTGTTACCAAGTGCCCAATCTGGATGTTTACGGAACAACTCTGAATCAGGATTGAACATTTCGCCCTCAAACCAGAGTCCAAATTCGATTCCTTTTGAGAGCGCATAGTCAGAAATTGGCGCTAAACCATTAGGCCAAACTTCTTTGCTTACAAACCAGTCGCCTAACCCGGATCTGTCATTTCTTCGAGAACCAAACCAACCATCATCCAACACAATTCGTTCTATCCCAATTTGGGCAGCTAAATCAATTAATTCTTTAACGCGGGACTCACTATGATCAAAATAAATTGCTTCCCAGAGATTTAAAGTAAGAGGTCGTAGTTTTTTAGGATGAAGGGGTCGATTTCTCAGCATTTGATGGAAACGATCTGAAATTCCATCTAAACCTTCTTCTGAGTACCCCGCAAAAACTTTTGGCGCTTTATAACTTTCACCCTTTGCAAGTATCACTTCTCCTGGAGCAAGTAACTCTCCTGCGCCGATTGAAGTAAATCCTTGCGCATCTCGCTCGATAAAATACTGGTGATTACCGCTCCAACCGAGTGCAATTGACCAAGCTTCTCCGAAATTAAAGGTGGTTTGCTTGGTAAGTGCAATTTCGCCAATAGTCGCATTGTGTCCCGTTTTACCTTCTCGAGAATCTCTCACCCAGCGACCTATTTCAATCGAACGGCGTTGCGGATTTCTCTCATTTGACCATCTTCCCGCAAAATCAAGACTCTCGTCGGCTCGATCAGGCAATGGCAACCAATAGGTAAATTCATTAAGAACATATTGATCTCCGAGGTTTTCAAGCTCGCTATTTATTTCAACCAATCCACTATCTAATACTTTAAATTCAACTCTCAATACCAATTTCAATTCGAAATCCTCTAGCAATACGGCAGCTAAACTCTTATCGCTTTTTAACTCTTTAACTGTGAAACGAGTTGACCAATCTCTGCCATTTCGATGTCCAGAAATTGTGGGGTAACCGAGAAAACCTCTCGAGTGCTCTCTCATAAAACCGGGATGCTGTGTTTCATCAAAATCGCTATTCGGAATTGCTTGATTGGTGGGGAAATTGGCGAAATCTGCCGAGATTTTTTTGCCCCAATGCCGAATTACCAATGCGCCATCAACGACTTCGATGAGTAGATCCACTCCATCGTTGGATATGTGCGCACGCATACAGGTAGAGTAATAGGCATCATGTCGACCAAGAAACTGGGCGCTGGCGTCACTCGAACTGACCGAGAATTGATGGACGGAAGAACAATCCGTTACTACGACACCAACGGCCAGAAACGGGAAGCGATTGACCAGCGAAACCCAGAATCGCAGCCTGATATCGGCGAATTGCGACTCGATGTCCAGACCAACGAGTGGGTTGTAATTGCGGCACATAGGCAAGATCGAGTTTTTCTACCACCGAAAGAGTTAAATCCACTCGCTGCATCTCGCCCCGGAAATTTAACAGAGATACCGGAATCAGATTATGAAGTAGTGGTTTTTGATAACCGTTCACCTTCGCTACGACAACCAAAAGGTGAAATAAAAATTCCTAATAACTTGGCTTTTGACACACCAACTTTTCCCGCAGCAGGAAAATGTGAAGTGGTTTGCTTCACCTCTAATTATGAATATTCATTCAAAGATCTAACAGATCACCAAATTCGTACCGTGCTTGAGGCTTGGCGCGATCGAACAGAAGAACTATCAAAGGAAAGCTATATCGAATATATCGCGCCATTTGAAAATAGAGGTGAAGAAGTTGGGGTCACACTCTCCCATCCGCATGGACAAATTTATGCTTATCCGTATCTACCGCCGAGAACTAAAAGAATGTTGCAAGTCGCAAAATCCCACAAGGAGCGAACTGGCCACATTCTTCAAGAGGATCTATTGGCTCGCGAAATTAAGGATAGATCTCGGATAGTTGCCGAGAATTCCGAGTGGATTGCTTTTGTACCTTTCGCAGCTAGATATCCATTTGAAATACACGTTTTGCCAAAGCGTTCAGTACCAGACTTAGTCACATTAGATGAATCAGCTTGCGAAGCTTTCGCGCCGATTGCTAAGGAAGTTCTTGGAAGACTTGATTCGGTATTCGAGATGAAGATGGCATATATCGCGGCATGGCATCAAGCGCCCGTGAGAGTAGGTCGTGAAATACTTCGATTACAGTGGCAAATCACTAGCGTGCGTAGGGCACCAGGAAAATTGAAATATTTGGCCGGCTCTGAATCCGCATTCGGCTCATTCATGATGGATCTTGCCCCAGAACAATCAGCGAAGTTATTGCGCGACGCAAAATATTAATGAGCATTTTCCAAGATTTTCAGAACTTATTCAATGCCTCACCGAACTTAGTCTCGGCTGCGCCGGGAAGGGTTAATTTAATTGGTGAGCATGTCGACTATAACCAAGGCCTGGTTCTTCCATTTGCTATTGATTCAGTGACTTATTGTGCGCTTCGCCTTAGAGATGATGAAAAAATCTTACTTTCATCCAAGCAAGTTGAATCAAAAATTTATGAAACTTCGCTCTCTAATCTCGCGCCGAAAACTGGACCAGATTGGACCAGGTACATTCTTGGTGTTATTTGGAGTCTTGGAATCAAACGCGGTGTCGAAATTCTTATAGACAGTGAGGTTCCGCAAGGAGCTGGGCTCTCTTCCTCAGCAGCTCTGGAATGCAGCGTCGCCTTTGCCCTCAATGAAGCGCTGAGTTTGGGATTAACAAGGATTGAATTAGCTCAATTAACTCAACGCGCCGAAAATGAATTTGTTGGTGTTCCTTGCGGAATTATGGACCAAACAATCTCACTTCTTGGAAAGATAGGCCATGCACTTCTGCTTGATTGTCGGGACCTTACTTCAAAACTAATTACCGTTGATTTTGAAGAGAATGGACTGCGGCTACTGATTATCGATACCCAGGCTCACCATGCCCTTGTCGATGGCGGATACGCCAAACGGCGAGCGCAATGCGAAGAAGTTGTTGGATTTTTTGGCTTAATTTCGCTTCGAGATCTCTCAGCCTCAGAATTAGAAAAGAAAAAAATGCTGCTGGATTCGACTCTGTATTCAAGAGCTTTACATGTCGTTACTGAAATAGACCGGGTAAACGCTGCAGTTTCTGCATTAAAGAGAAATGATTTTAAATTACTTGGTGAGCTTCTAAATCAATCACATGATTCTCTTCGATTCCAATATCAAGTATCTTGTCCAGAATTGGACTGTGCCGTGGAAATTTCTCAGAAAAGTGGCGCTCTTGGTGCGCGAATGATTGGTGGTGGATTCGGCGGAAGTGCAATTGCGCTAGTAAAAGATGGTGATGTTGGGATGGTCGCAAGCGCAGTTGAGCGGAGTTTTGCAGAAGCGGGCTTTAAATCTCCGCGATTTTTTGATGCAATACCTAGCGAAGGCGCTAGATTAATTGACCGGCGTTACTGAGATTACTTCTACGCCACCAATAGCATTTAAAACATTTACTAGGTCTGAGGAATCTGTTCCTGGGAAAGCAACAGTTATGTCGTCAATTCCGCGTCCACCCTCGGAGGAGAGAACAACTAATCCGCGAATATCGCCGCCTGCAAAACCAATCGCAGATGCGACAGCGCCTAGAGATCCTGGACGATCAGGAAGAGCGACTCTAATTCGAACCATAGCCATGGCTGGAGTCTAGGTGAAAAGCTCCCCGACTTGGACTCGAACCAAGAACCTGCCGGTTAACAGCCGGCTGCTCTGCCGATTGAGCTATCGGGGATTGCTGGCAAACTCTAGGTCAAGCCTTCTCCGAATGCCAATTCTCGAAGGGCTCTTCGCCGACTTTCCATATCAACTAATTCGGCAAAAACCTCTCCGTACTCCTTCTCGTTTTCGACTGGGTTCAACCTCTGGAGTTTAGATTTGATTTCTGCAACTGAGCGAGAGAGAGCGACTTCATTGAGTCGAGCGGTAATGCTGGAAATATATCGATCTGAAATTTCGCCAGTTGTTCGCACTGGCTCAACTGAAAGCTCCATAATGAAAGATTTTAATTCGTCGCTATCTACAGCGCTTATTTCTATAGCTGATAGGTCTTTTTGAGTATCAATAAAAGTTCGAAGTCGATCATAAGCTGGATGTGAGAATGCATTACTTTCAATTTCCCGCCATTGATAATTGAGAGCTGGGAATTGTAGACGTACCTTTAAGACTTCTCTTTCTAAGGCAAGTTTTGGTTCATTTGGATCAGGTCGCCAAGATTGATTGGGTTGAACTTCTTGAGTTGTATTCTTTTTCGTAGCAGACTTCTTCACAGCCGCATTTACGACTTCAACATCCATACCAAGCCATCCAGCCAAACTTCTTACATATTCTGGGCGGAGCGAAGCATCTCGAATTTTTCCAATTAATGGAGCGGTGGCATTTAGGGCGCTTACTCGCCCCTCTGGCAAGTTCAAATCAAATTTCTTTAATTCGGTTCTAATAGCAAATTCAAAAAGAGGAACTCTTCTAGCAATTAGATCTCGTACCGCGACATCTCCGCCTTTCTGTCGCAATTCGCAGGGATCTAGTCCATTAGGCTCAACTGCCACATAAGTTTGTGTGACAAATTTCTGATCATCATCAAACGCTCGCATAGCGGCTTTCTGGCCAGCGGCATCTCCATCAAAAGTGAATATAACCTCGCCTCTAAATGTTTCATCATCCATTAAGAGACGTCGCAAAATTCTTATGTGGTCATCTCCAAAAGCAGTACCGCAAGTTGCAACCGCCGTTGTTATTCCCGATAGATGTGCTGCCATAACATCTGTGTAGCCTTCGACAATAACTACTTGCCTAGATTTTGCTATTTCTTTCTTTGCTATATCAAGACCATAAAGAAGTTGACTTTTCTTATAAACAGGCGTCTCTGGGGTATTTAGATATTTTGGTCCGTTATCTTCAGCATCGCTAGCTAATTTTCGAGCGCCAAATCCAACGACATCACCCGAGATATCACGTATTGGCCAAACTAATCTATTTCTAAAGCGATCAATAGGTCCTCGTTGTCCTTCTTTAATTAGTCCAGCGCTATTTAGCTCTTCAATGGAAAATCCCTCGCCCCTTAAAACCTTCGTAAGCGCATCCCACTCATTTGGTGCATAACCAACACCGAAAAATTCAATTGCGCTTTTATCAAAACCACGCTCGCTTAGAAACTTTCGACCCAATTCAGCTTCTGGAATATTTAATTGCTCTCGATAGAAATTCGCTGCCGCAAGATTCGCGGCCACGATGCGAGACCTTCTACCGGTTGGGGCACTAGTGCCACTTGAAGTGTCATAGGTAAGTTGATAGCCAAGTTTCTCAGCTAACTTCTCAACCGTTTCAGTAAATGAAAGGTGATCCATCTTCATTACAAATGCGATCACATCTCCTCCGGCCTGACAGCCAAAGCAGTGGTAAAAACCTTTGCTCGGAGTTACATGAAACGAAGGACTCTTCTCGTCATGAAATGGACAGAGTCCTTTTTTCTGACCTCCACCCGCACTCTTTAGTTGGACGTATTCCCCCACGACGTCATCAATTGCGGAATGATCTCTCACATACGCAACATCCGTATCTCGAATTCGTCCTGACATATCTAAATCCTATTGCTATCTAGCGGTTAGCTCTTGGTATAGCGCATATGCGCCGGGATCGGTTAAGGATGCAACTTGATCAATAATCACGCGCAGCCGTTTCAACTCTGAATCGGCTTCGTACCACTCTTGGAGAAAGAAGCTCTCCAACGCCGTTGGCGCTTTTTCCATAAGTAAATTAACTAATTTCTTTAGTAGATCTCTCTGCTTTGTGTACAGCTCTTGGGACTTTTCAGCCAAGATAATGTAATAACCGGGCATAGATTTGAGGATTGCCACTTCAACTTTCTGGGCCCGAGGAACAATCAAATCTGCGCTATACCGGGTCAAATTGCCTGAGCCGTACTTCTCTCTAGTTGCGCTCTCTGCAGCAATGGCGAATCGACCAATGAGTTGGCTGGTCAAATCTTTTAATTGAGCCAGTTGGCGATGACTTCTATCGAAACTCTTCGGCCAACAGGATAATGCAGCTAGCGATGCAAGCGCCTCTTGAGCTTCTATTTCAGTTAAATCACTTAGGTACTCGTTTTTTGCAACCTCATAGAGTTTAGGCAAATCTTTTTGAAGTTTTGCTAGTTCAATATGCCCAGTTACGAGCGCATCCTCTAAATCGTGTACGGAGTAAGCCACATCATCCGACCAATCCATGATTTGAGCTTCCATGCTGGGTTTATTTTTTGGAGCGCCTTTTCTTACCCAATTAAAAATATCAACATCATCAGCGTAAACGCCAAACTTTCGTGAATTTTCCAGAGCGCTCCATGGGTACTTGGCAGCAGCATCGAGCGTTGCTCTAGTTAAATTCAATCCCACTGATTTTTCTAATTGATCTACAGTTTTTGCTTCAATTCTTGTGAGCAATCTAAAGCTCTGGGCATTGCCTTCAAATCCGCCACAATCTTTTGCTAGCTGAGCTAACGCATTTTCTCCATTGTGTCCAAATGGCGGATGGCCTAAATCATGAGCAAGGCATGCGCCTTCCATCAGATCCGGATCTGCTCCAAGCGCTGCGCCAAGTTCTCTGCCAACTTGAGCGCACTCTAAAGAGTGAGAAAGTCTCGTTCTAGGAAAATCGCTTGCCCACGGCACTGCAACTTGAGTCTTTGCTGCTAATCGCCTTAACGCGAATGAATGAATTATTCGAGCTCTGTCGCGAGCAAATTCAGTTCGACCGGCACGTTTGGCTGGTTCATTAAGAAATCGCTCTCGATCAAATTCAGAATACCCAGGATGCTCTTTTGCATCAATCAGCGCCATAGTTCGTAAGGCTACAGTTCCCACGCAATATGGTCACTGACAATATGGTCACTGATATGAATTCCCCGCCTGCCCAGTGTGACATAGGCAAGATATGCGCCGGCTTCTCTAAGTAGATATCGAATTCCAGCTCGATCAACGCTTGCAATTCCACTTCTAACTGGAGAACAACTCGCCTCAAATCCGAAATCAGATGCCATAGTTTTTGATCTTAGGCAGTGATAAGGATCTGTGACAATAATTATTTTTTTATATTTCACTTCATCGACAGTTTTTGCTAATCCTTCGATACTTGTATAGCTATCACGACCAATGCGAATCGCAGTTATCGACTTACGAGGAATACCATTTCGACCTAACCATTCTCGGGCGGCGCCAGCCTCAGTAAATCGATCACCTGGAGCTCCAGCCCCTAATGTGAATAGTCGCTTTGCGTATTTATTTTCATATATTCGTTTTGCTTCAAGCAATCTCGCTTCCAAGACTTCTCCGGGGCGACCATCCAATTGCGCTGCTCCCATAACGACGATTGCATCTGCGTTTTCAATCTTGGTATTTCGAGCGTCGAACCACGTTCGCGCAATTGCAAAAGTTGGTATTGCAAGTACCAGCACCAATAAAAAAGTAATCAATTTGCCAATCAATTTAAAGATAAACATTAACCACCGGAACCAGAGTCGCTACCGTCGACCAGGGCGAGTTCTTCCGGATCATCTAGCCAGCCCTGGGGTAGAGAAACCGAACGGCCATGCGACCGCCTGCCCCGCGGTGCATCTCCAACCTCAACTGGATATGGCTGATCTACCAATTGTGAAAGAAGCGAATCCAATTCCTCGAAATTCTTCACCATTCCTAATTTCGGCCGAATTTCGCCTTCGACTCGAAATCCCTTTAAGTACCAGGCCATATGTTTTCGCAGATCACGACAAGCACGCTCTTCATATGCAAAGTAGCTGCCTAACAACTGCGCATGTCTTCGTAAGACTTCTTTAACTTCAAATAGCGATGGAGCCGGTCTTACTCCCTCACCTGAAAAAGCCCGTACTAAATCTCTAAATAACCAAGGTCTACCAAGGCAACCTCTGCCAACAACAACACCGGCGCATCCAGTCTCTCGCATCATTCGCACACCATCATCACCAGACCAGATATCGCCATTTCCAAGAACTGGCACACCCATTGGCTTTAGATGTTCCACGAGGTTAGAAATCTTTTGCCAATCAGATTTACCCTCGTAGAACTGTTCTGCAGTTCTTGCGTGAAGCGCCACCCATGCCACGCCCGCGCGCGCAGCAATCGCCCCTGCATCCAAATACGTTTCATGTTCGCTATCTATTCCGACTCTCATTTTCACAGTTACTGGAATATCAAATGGTTTAGCAGCACTGACTGCGGCTGAAACAAGTGATTCGAAAAGCCGTTTTTTATAAGGTAGGGCTGCGCCGCCACCTTTTCGAGTAACTTTAGGAACCGGACAACCAAAATTTAAATCAATATGGTCGGCTAAATCTTCTTTGCCAATCATATTTACCGCAGCTGCTAAATCATCTGGGTTAGTTGCATAAAGCTGAACCGATCTGGGAGTCTCGCCTTCGGCTGGAATGATCATTCGAAGCGTCTCTTCGTTTCGTTCGATTAATGCTCGTGCCGTTACCATCTCCGAGACAAAAAGCCCGGCGCCCTGTTCTCTACACAGTAAACGGAATGCGGCATTTGTGATTCCGGCCATTGGCGCTAAAACAACTGGGGTATCTAATACAACCGCGCCAACTCGAGTTTCTAGTCGAAGCGGAGCGCGATCTAGCAACCGAGAAGACGTGGCGCTAGCCATGCTTCCACCTGATCGATCCCGATTCGCTCTTGTTTCATAGAATCGCGTTCTCGAATTGTGACTGCTTGATCTTTTAAAGTATCAAAATCAACTGTGATACAGAACGGTGTACCGATTTCATCTTGTCTGCGATAGCGCCGGCCAATTGCTCCTGCGTCGTCGAAATCGACACTCAAGTTTTTCCGCAATTTCGAGGCTAAATCTCGCGCCTTTGGCGAGAGATCTGCATTTCGAGATAACGGAAGTACCGCAACTTTTATCGGAGCTAATCGGTGATCTAATCGGAGAACTGTGCGCTTCTCCAACTCGCCTTTGGCGTTCGGCGCCTCGTCTTCTGTGTAGGCATCCATCAAAAATGTAAGCGTGCAGCGATCAACACCAGCCGCTGGCTCGATTACATAAGGGAACCAGCGTTCGTTGCTTTCTTGATCAAACCAAGTCAAGTCTTTACCTGATTTTTCAGAGTGCGATTTCAAATCGAAATCAGTTCGATTTGCTATTCCCTCTAGTTCGCCCCATTCGGTACCAGTGAACTCGAATTTATACTCAATGTCGACTGTGCGTTTTGAGTAGTGTGAAAGTTTTTCTTTTGGATGCTCAAATAAACGGAGTCGCTCTGGGTTTATTCCTAATTCCTTGTACCATGCAAGTCGAGTGTCAATCCAAGTTTGGTGCCACTCTTCATCACTCCCTGGTACAACAAAGAACTCCATCTCCATCTGTTCAAATTCACGGGTTCTAAAGATAAAGTTTCCAGGTGTAATTTCATTTCGGAAAGATTTACCTATCTGACCAATTCCAAATGGCGGCTTCTTGCGCGCTGTCGTTGCGACATTTTGAAAGTTAATAAATATTCCCTGAGCAGTTTCAGGCCGTAGATAAGCTAGCCCTGATTCGTCCTCTACAGGACCAAGAAAAGTTTTAAGGAGCCCAGAAAATTGTCGTGGCGGAGTGAACTTTCCCTTGTTGCCACAATTTGGACAATTCAATTCTTCAAGAGATGACGGCTTCTTGCCGTGTTTTGCTTCATAAGCTTCTTCTAGGTGATCTGCTCGGTAACGCTTATGACATGAAGTGCATTCAGTTAATGGATCGGTAAAAGTTTCAACGTGACCGGATGCTTCCCAAACTTCTTTTGCAAGAATCACGCACGAATCGATTCCGACAACATCATCACGTTCCATGACCATAGAGCGCCACCATTGGCGTTTCACATTATTCTTTAATTCGACTCCCAGCGGACCGTAATCCCAAGAAGCTCGTAACCCGCCATAAATTTCTGATGATGGATAAACAAAGCCTCTTCGTTTCGCGAGGCTAACAATGACATCTAATCGATCTTGGGCCATGGTGATCTCCATCCGGCTGGCTGTCGGCGGTGCGCACCGGTCGCAGCTAACGCTGGGCGCATTTGGCGAAGTTTATCGTTTGCACACTGATAATCTCGCCCATATGAATCCCGCAATTCTTTTAGCAGCAATAACTGCGGCCGCCACTTTCGCAGGTGGGTTTTTGGCGCTTCGCGCTAAAGATCGCCTTCACTTAGTCCTTGGCCTAGCGGCTGGATTATTACTCGGATTAGTCTCCTTCGACCTTTTACCTGAAGTCTTTGAAATGAGTAGCGGAGAATTCTTAGGTGCGCCCGCGGTCTCAGTTGCCATAATCGCCGGTTTCCTAACGCTTCATCTATACGAAAGATTTTTTGGTTCACATGAACCAGCTGAGTCAGATTACGGTCATGACCACGCTCATATTTCAAATGTTGCAGGTGGATTAGGGGCCCTTGCGATGGGCGGGCATGTTTTCCTGGACGGCTTAGCTCTTGGAATCGCTTTCAGTATCGATAACGCTCTTGGAATCGCAGTCTTCGTTGCGCTCTTAGTTCATGCATTTAGCGATGGCTTGAATACCGTGGCATTTCTTGTTAAGAGTGGAAAATGGAATCGAAAGGCACTCTGGCTATTAGCTCTTGATTCAATTGCGAGAATTGGAGGAGCCGCGCTTGGTACATCTCTGGTTCTAAATGAAAATTTAACTGCAATTTACCTGGCGGTTTTCTCCGGAATAATTATTTATCTGGCAACTGGACATATTCTTCCCGAAGCCCATGCAAAACACTCTTCGCGATGGACTCTGCTTTCAACTGTATTCGGAGTAATAGTGATGTGGGCGCTGGTGGCCCAACTTCACCATTAATCGAAAATGGGTCCGACAGTGCGAGATCTTTTTATCTCAAAGAATCCTGGATAACTAGCAACACCTAGAACTCCATCCCACAATTTTCCTGCTTCTTCACCTTTTGGTGCCGGAGAAATAACTGGACCAAAAAAAGCAGTGCCATTTACTGAGATGATGGGTGTTCCGACATCGTTACCAACTAATTTGATACCGCGCTCGTGACTTTCTATGACAATCTCATTTAAAGATTCATCCTCCGCTGATTTCGCTAAGTCTGTTGGCAGGCCAATCTCAGAGAGAGCCTCTTGAAATAAAGATAGCTCGACTTCACGTTTGCCGATATGAATTCTTGAGGAGATTGCGGTGTAAAGGGGCAGAATGATTTCGTCGCCCTTTAGGCGTTGTGCTGCCGCAATGACACGAGTGGCCTGCCAAGATTTGATTAACTTAGATTTATATTCATCTGACAACTCTTTATCTCGATTTAAGTGGGCAAGGCTAAAGAGATTCCATTTCACATTTACTGGGCGAACTTTTGTTACTTCCAGAATCCATCTTGAAGTCATCCATGCCCATGGACAGATTGGGTCAAACCAAAATTCTGCGTTATCTCTACTCATCTTATGCCTTTCCAAATCTCCGGTCTCGATCAGCGTAAATTTCAATAGCCCGCCATAATGTTTCGCGGGTTACATCCGGCCAAAGTACATCCATAAATACCAATTCTGCGTAAGCAGACTGCCAGATCAAAAAATTTGAGGTTCGCTGCTCTCCTGAGGAGCGAAGGAAGAGATCTACATCGCTCATCTTTGGCTCATCTAGGTATTTTGCAAATACTTTTTCAGAAATTTGTTCAGGCTTTAACTTTCTGCGGGCGACATCGCGAGCAATTTCAGAGGCCGCATCGGCAATTTCAGCTCGACCCCCATAGTTAATACACATATTTAGAGTAAGGGTTTTATTCCGCTTCGTCGCTTCTTCTGCTATCTGTAACTCTTCGATAACCGATTTCCAGAGTCGTTGCGGTCTTCCGACCCAACGAATTCGAACTCCTAGTTCATTCATCTCATCGCGTCTTCTACGGATAACTTCGCGATTAAATCCCATTAAGAATTTCACTTCATCCGGTGAGCGTTTCCAGTTTTCCGTTGAGAACGCGTATGCAGATAATTCCTTTACACCAATCTCTATCGCGCCTTGAACAACTTCAAATAGAGCTTCTTCTCCTGCTTCATGACCTTTAGTGCGAGGAAGGCCGCGCTCTTTTGCCCAGCGACCATTTCCATCCATGACAACAGCTACGTGATTTGGGATTTTTTCTTTTGGTATTTTCGGCGGTTTCATCTTCCTGCTCGTTCAACCATTGGCAGGCTTCGCAATTCACGCTCTAGATGCCACTGTAGATATGCAGCAATTAGACCTGAAGCTTCCCTTCGATTTTTTGATTCACTTACATCAGCGCTCTCCCAATTACCAGTTAAAAGATCCGACATCAAAGTTAAAGTTTCTGGAGCTGGAGTCGCTGAAGCGGCAGGTTTACATGGAACGCAGACCGAACCTCCGCCGACTAGTGAAAAATACTTATGAGGACCGGGAGCTTCACATCTAGAACAGATTGTCATTGAGGGCGCGTAACCGGCGATAGAAAGTGAACGTAGTAAGTAAGCATCTAAAATTAAAGATGGATCGTGCGATTCATAAGCGAGCGCCTTAAGAGCGCCTAGCAATAACAAAAATTGTTGGAGCGCAGGTTCACCTTCATTTGAAGTGAATCGCTCTGCGGCCTCAAGCAAGGTGGAAGCTATTGTCCATTTCTGATAATCCCCCGCGATTGAGTCTCCGAAGTTTTCGAGGCTTTCTACTTGAGTGACGATGTCGAGAGTTTTTCCGACATAAAGTTGGATATCTACCAGACTGCCAGGCTCAAGCCTTGCGCCAAATTTTGATTTGGTTCGTCTAACGCCTTTTGCGACAGCGCGTACTCGCCCATGTTCTCGAGTAAATAGCGTGATGATGCGATCAGCTTCCCCCAATTTATGGGTGCGGATAACTATCGCTTCGTCTCGATATAACGCCACGAGGAAAAGGTAGCGACTCCTACTGTCGAAGTGCCCGATTTACCGCCGAAACGACCGCTTTAAGTGAGGCGGTAGTAGTTGAAGGATCAATTCCCACGCCCCAATAAGTTCCGCCATTAACGGTGCATTCCAAGTAAGCCGCAGCATTGGCATCGCCACCTGCGCTCATCGCATGCTCGAAATAATCATCGACTTGTACATCGACGCCATTTGCTTGGAGTATGTGACAAAACGCTGATATCGGGCCATTTCCGGATCCGCTTAATTTAATTGGCTTCTTATTTTCAAGCAGTTCCACAATTAAATCAACGTTTTTATTTGGCGATGAAGTTTGAGTCAATCCCTCAAGTCGGTAGCGACCCCATTGATCATCTTCCGAGGGAAGATACTCATCGACAAATATCCGCCACATTTCATCTGGGTATACCTCGCCGCCTTCGTTATCTGTTTTTGCTTGGATTACCTTGCTAAATTCAATCTGAAGTCTTCGAGGAAGTTCGAGTTGATGTTCACTTTTCATAATGTACGCAACCCCGCCTTTGCCAGATTGCGAATTAACTCGGATGACTGCCTCATAACTTCTGCCGATATCTTTAGGATCTATCGGAAGATAAGGAACAGCCCAAGTAAAGTCGTCCACTTTCTTTCCAGCCGCACTCGCGTCGCGCTCAAGATGTTCAAACCCCTTCTTGATAGCGTCTTGATGAGAGCCACTAAAAGCGGTGAAAACTAAGTCACCACCATACGGATGTCTCTCTGGAACGCGTAGTTGATTGCAATATTCAACAGTTCGACGAATCTCTGGAATATCGCTGAAATCAATCATTGGATCAATTCCATGGCTCAAAAGATTCAAGCCGAGAGTTACCAAACAGACATTTCCGGTCCGCTCGCCATTACCAAAGAGCGTTCCTTCGATTCGATCAGCGCCAGCTAAGTAACCGAGTTCTGCGGCAGCAACTCCGGTGCCTCGATCATTATGTGGATGCAAACTCAAAATCACGCTATCTCGATACTTTAAATTGCGATGCATCCACTCGATTGAATCTGCGTAGACATTCGGAGTGGCCATTTCGACAGTTGCTGGAAGATTGATAATCGTCTTCCATTCTGGGGTTGGCTGCCATACATCGTTTACCGCGTTACAAACTTCAAGCGCAAAATCTAATTCAGTACCGGTATATGACTCTGGAGAGTATTCAAAGAAGATTTTGGTATCCGGGACTGTTCCCACAAGTTCTTTACAGAGCTTTGCGCCATCAACAGCAATCTGTTTGATGCCCTCTTTATCCATGGCAAAAACCACTCGCCGCTGCAAAGTTGAAGTGGAGTTATAAAGATGTACGACAGCTTGCTTTGCGCCGACTAAAGATTCAAAAGTACGGCGAATAAGCGGTTCGCGAGCCTGGGTTAGAACTTGAATCACAACATCATCGGGAATTAATTTCTCATCGATAATTTTGCGAACAAAATCAAAATCTGTCTGGCTAGCGCTGGGGAAACCAACTTCGATTTCTTTGTAGCCCATCTTCACCAAGAGCTTGAACATCGCCAACTTTCGCGGAACGTCCATCGGATCTATCAAAGCTTGGTTGCCATCTCGAAGATCCACAGAGCACCACTTTGGAGCTTGTTGCATCTGTTTTTCCGGCCAAGTTCGATCACTTAGAACTTTTGGAATAAATGGCGAATAGCGATGACGTGGCATCGCAGAATTTTTCTGTTTCGGGAAACTCACTTTATTTTTCTCCTTCGCTTCTGGGTTTTGGCCGGTGGTGACTGACCCCGCAGCGAGGAGACCGGACTAGTTGGCCTCGCCGCGGCAGCGAAGAAGGAGGGCGCCAAGTAACAGTGCCAAAGTTGCGATTTCGCTGCGGAACATGGCTAAAGGCTATCGCTGGTCTAGAGAACTGGCAAATAACGATCTAATTCGAAAGCAGTGACTTGCTTGCGGTACTCGTCCCATTCTGCGCGCTTATTGCGTAAGAAGTATTCAAATACATGTTCGCCGAGAGTCTCTCTAACTAGCTCACTTCCTTCCATGCCTTGGAGAGCGTCACTTAGGTTCATGGGAAGCAATTTCTCGCCACCCTTCTCTAATTTGTATCCCTCTTCGACTCCCTTTAATCCAGCAGCAATCGTTACTGCAAAAGCTAGATAAGGATTACATGCGGCATCTGGGGCTCTAAATTCAATTCTTGTGGAATTCTCTTTCTTTGGCTTGTACATGGGAATTCGAATCATGGCATCGCGATTTTCTTTACCCCAGTTGATTTTCGATGGAGCTTCGCCGCCGCCATGAAGTCGCTTATAAGAATTAACCCATTGATTAGTGACAGCCACAAATTCAGGAGCATGCTTAACGATTCCCGCTAAAAATGATCTAGCTGTTGGCGAGAGCTGATCTTCACTTCCGCCTTGGAAGAAAGCATTCTCTTCGCCTTTAAATAATGAGATGTGAGTATGCATTCCAGATCCTGGGTGCTCCGAGAGAGGTTTCGGCATGAATGAGGCGTAAATGCCTTGGCTAAGTGCTACTTCCTTAATTAGATGACGGAAAGTCATGATGTTATCTGCAGTGCTAAGTGCATCTGCATAACGAAGATCTATTTCTTGTTGTCCAGGGGCGCCTTCGTGATGGCTAAACTCAACTGAGACTCCGGTCGCTTCCAAGAGCGAAATAGCTTCGCGTCTAAAATCATGGCCGAGGGATGTTGGAGTCTGGTCAAAGTAGCCTCCGGAATCTATCGGCTTAGGACGCACACCAATCTTTGGTGCTTCTTGAAAGAGAAAAAATTCGATTTCTGGGTGCGTGTAGCAAGTAAAACCAAGTCGAGCTGCTTTATCTAAAGTTTTCTTAAGAACATTTCTCGGATCTGCTGGCGATGGCGTGCCATCTGGCATCAAGATATCGGCGAAGATACGAGCCGCTTCCGGTCTATCTGCTCGCCAAGGCAAGATTGAAAATGTCGCAGGATCAGGTTTTGCCAACATATCCGATTCGGTAAATCTAGCGAAGCCTTCTATTGCAGAACCATCAAAGCCGATACCTTCGTTAAATGCAGTCTCTAATTCAGGAGGCGCGATAGCGACTGATTTTAAATATCCCAAGACATCGGTAAACCAAAGATAAACGAAACGGATATTTCGTTCTTCTAGGGTTCGCAGTACAAATTCTTGCTGCTTTAGCTGAGCTTCATCTCGGGGAATCATGGCGCCGATAATGCCTGAGCCGCGTTACAGCAATGTTAAATCCTCAAATAACGAAGTTTTCACTCTCATCTTGGTTGGTTTTTGCTGCGACATCCCGCACAACGACGCTATTGGCGCTTATCCGAGCGCCCGCACCGATAGTTATGTTTCCGATGACTCTGGCGCCAGAGCCTATGACTACGCCATCTCCGATAGTCGGATGTCGCTTACTTTTGGTAAAAGTTCGAGAACCCAAAGTCACGTCATGATAAATCATTACATCATCACCGACTATTGCAGTCTCCCCGATTACAACACCCATACCGTGGTCAATAAAAAATCTTCTGCCAATTCGTGCTCCTGGATGAATTTCAATTCCAGTTACTGCTCGGACCCAATTTGAATAGATCCGCGCAAGTAACTTAAAATTTGCGCGCCATAAAAAGTGCGCAACTCGGTAACCCCAGACTGCGTGTAACCCCGGAAAGGCGAGCGCGACTTCCAGACGATTTCTCGCGGAAGGATCGCGGGCTAGGGCATTATTTATATCTTCGAAGATTCGATTAATCATTAATCCATCAAATCTTTATAGAGGATTGTCGATAGATATCGCTCGCCAAATGAAGGAACAATTACAACAATTGTTTTGCCGGCAAATTCATCTCGCTTAGCAATTTGTGCGGCTCCCCAAAGCGCAGCGCCTGAAGAAATACCGGCAAGGATGCCTTCCTCGGCAGCCGCGCGACGTGCAAATGCGACTGCATCTTCGGCCTGTACATCAATCACTTCGTCATAGATCGTCGTATCGAGAATTGGCGGAATAAAGTTTGGCCCAATTCCTTGGATTGGATGACCTCCAGCGGCGCCACCACTTAATAAAGGTGAAGCAGCCGGTTCAACAACAAACATTTTCAACCCTGGCTTGCGTTTCTTTAAAACCTGTCCGATTCCGGTAATGGTTCCACCAGTACCGCTGCCGGCAACAACTGCATCAACAGTTCCGTCGGTATCGCGCCAAATTTCTTCGGCAGTAGTTTTTCGATGAATCTCTGGATTGGCTTCGTTCTCAAATTGGCGAACCATAACCGCGCCGTTCTGACCTAACTCTTCTGCCTTTGCAACGCAACCTTTCATTCCCTCAGATGCTGGAGTAAGAATTAACTCAGCCCCAAATGCGCGCAATAACGCGCGGCGTTCTTTAGACATTGAATCAGGCATGGTGAGAATTGTTTTGTAACCACGAGCAGCCCCAACCATGGCTAGCGCAATACCGGTATTTCCTGATGTAGCTTCTACGATGGTTCCGCCTGGTTTTAGTTGGCCGCTCTTTTCAGCGGCATCAATCATCGCAATGCCAATTCGATCCTTCACGGTGCTTGTGGGGTTGTAGAACTCTAATTTGGCAAGAACATTTGCCTTTGCACCATCAGTAATTCGATTCAATCTAACTAGCGGGGTATTTCCGTAAATCTCTGTGATGTTGTTATAAACCTTCATGATTTCTCCTTATTTTGTGAATTCTGGACTTTGAAACTAGAGCGCTGTGAGAAATTTAGAGACAGCAACAAATATCAACGCGACCAAAATCGATTACCCGGCGCTTTGTGAAGAGCCAACTAGGAATCAAGGTCATGAAGAAATTTTACAGTGTAGGTGGAAAATCGCTACTCGCGAATGATTTGCATTAAGAGCGTTCTCGCCAACGCGAAGTCATCGGTAGTCGTCGGTCTTTTCCGAAAGCAATTCGGCTGACTTTCGTACCTGGTGGATATTGCCGACGCTTGTACTCTGCCTTATCGACGAGAGAAATTACGCGCTCGACCAATTCGCTGGAAAAACCGCGCTTGATAATTGAATCAGCGTCGCCACCTTCATCAACATAAATTTCTAGAATCTGATCAAGCGTTCCGTATTCAGGAAGTGAGTCTCGGTCTCTCTGGTCCGGCCTGAGCTCGGCGCTCGGCTCTTTTCTAATTGAGTTCTCGGGAATCGGCGGGATCTCACCTCGGTTTCGTGCCAGTTGATTTCGCCATTTTGCCAACTCCCATACATCCACCTTGAATAAATCTTTAATCGGAGCAAATCCCCCGACAGCATCGCCATAAAGCGTTGAGTATCCAACGGCCAATTCCGATTTATTTCCTGTCGCCAAAACTAAATGACCCTCTTGATTTGAAATGCCCATCAGCAATGAACCTCTTACTCGGGCCTGAATGTTCTCTTCAGCGATGCCCTTAAGTTCAGTCATTCCCTTAAACGAGCTGACTGCAGGTTCAATCGGGATAGTGCGAATTGAGATGCCAAGATTTTCCGCTAGTTCTTTAGCATCAGAAATTGAGTGGTCTGATGAATACTTACTTGGCATCAAGACGCCCATTACATTCGATTTACCGAGCGCATCAACAGCAATCGTTGCGACCAGAGCTGAATCAATTCCCCCAGAAAGTCCAAGTATGACGCTATTTAGTTGGTTTTTGAAAACATAATCCTTTAGACCAAGCTCTAGGGCTCGCCAAATTTCTTCGTCATCTGATAACCGCTCGGAAATCTCATTTTTTACTTCGCCCACCGGAGCTTTAATTTCATCACTTATAACAAAATCTGGTGTCGCCGAACGCAGCGCTACTGTAACTTCAGAAATCATCAACTCTTCCTGGAACTGTTTAGCTCTGCTGACCACTTCTCCATTTTTACCAACCACTATGGAGTCGCCGTCGAATACGAGATCATCTTGTCCGCCGACCATATTTACATAAACGATTGGAGAGGCTACTTGCTGGCAACGTTTCTTTAGAAGCTCTAGACGTAAGTCATCTTTGGAGCACTCAAATGGACTGCCATTTGGAACGAGCAGGATTCCTGGATTTCTTAAAGCTAACTCCGCCATTGGCCCCTCATCCCTCCAGATGTCCTCGCATATTGCGACGGCTAGATCAACGCCGAGGTAGCGAACGATCAAAGTGCCACTTCCTGGGGCAAAGTTTCGAAATTCATCAAAAACCCCGTAATTAGGAAGATGGCGTTTGAAATATTTAGCCACAATTTTCCCGCCATACAAAAGTGCGACTGCATTGAGTGGTTTATCTTCTCTATCTAGATATCCAACGATGGCTAGTAAATCACCACAATCTTTCTCCGCTAAATTTTTTGCTAACGCTTCAACTTCTTCTTTTGCAGCTTTGCTGATCGCAGGCCGCAGCGCTAGATCTTCAATTGGATAGCCAGTGATTACCATTTCTGGGAAAACAACTATTTGGGCGCCCGCTTTTTTGGCCCTTATTGCAGCATCAAGAACCTTGGCTGCGTTACCAGTTATATCCCCCACCAGTGGATTTATCTGGGCAGCCGCAATCCTTATCTTGGTTTCGTTCGACATAGGCACGGTTCAAGAGTACCTATAGACTTTCCGGGTATCTCCCGGGGACCTTACGGCTTCGAGGAAGGAAAAGATGAAGCGATTTACCATTGCAGACTTAGCTGCCTGGAAACGCGCAGGTAAGAAGTGGACAGTCATCACCTCTTACGAGAGCGTTACCGCATCCATATTTGATGAAGCCGGTATTCCGGTACTTCTAGTCGGAGATAGCGCCGGCAACAACTTCCTAGGCGAAGAGAACACCGTCCCGGTTACCGTTGATGAATTGATTCCACTAACTAGAGCGGTCGTCCGCGGATCTAGCCAGGCCTTAGTAGTAGCCGACCTGCCATTTGGCTCATACGAAATAAATAGCGAACAAGCGCTCGCAACTGGAATTCGTTTCTTGAAAGAGGCAAAGGCGCAGGCGGTAAAACTTGAGGGTGGCGTTCGAGTAATTGAGCAAGTTAAAGCTCTTGTTAAATATGGCATACCGGTAATGGGACATCTTGGGATGACTCCCCAATCGGTAAACGCACTAGGCGGATTTAAAGTGCAAGGTCGCGGAGAAAGCGGCGAGCGTTTAATTGAAGATGCCAAGGCGCTCGAATCTGCAGGTTGCTTTGCGATTGTTTTAGAGCTCATACCGGCCGAGCTAGCCGCGAAGATTACGGCTGCTATCTCCATCCCAACGATTGGTATCGGCGCCGGAATCGAGTGCGATGCTCAAGTCTTAGTTTGGACAGATTTGATGGGGATGACGCCTAGTCGGCCAAAATTTGCACGGGCATATCGAAATCTAAGGAGCGAAATGGTCGAAGCTGCGCGCGAGTGGAGCGAAGATGTCGCCTCCGGCAAGTTTCCGAGCGAGGCCGAAACTTTTCACTGACTAGACTTTTCGAATTATGGCTCGTTTGGCGATGGATCTCTCTCCTCTAAAAAAGTATCGAGATTTCAGATTAATTTTCACAGCCGGGCTCTTCTCGTATTTCGGCTCGATGATCACTTTCGTTGCACTCCCTTTCCAAGTTAAGGAACTTACCAACTCATTCTGGGCCGTCGGATTAAATGGAATGGTCGAGATAATCCCTCTAACCATTTTTGGTCTTTACGGTGGAGTGCTCGCCGACCATGTTGATCGAAAGAAGATGATTTGGTTTACCGAATTCGGGACGCTCATAGCCACTTTGGTTCTCCTATTAAATGCTAGGAGAGAAAATCCCAGCGTAATTTTGCTCTTTGTTATTGCAGCGATTTTCGCTGCTTTAAGCGGTCTAAAGCGACCCAGCCAAGAAGCAATTCTTCCTCGCTTGGTTAGCCATGATGATCTACCTAGCGCTAGCGCATTGATGAGTTTGCGTTGGCAATTCGGCGGAATTGTTGGGCCATCTGTTGGGGGCTTACTTGTTGCTACCTATGGGGCCAGCGCCGGGTACCTTGTTGACTGCCTTACCTTTGCAATATCGCTCTCATTATTGGCCCGCATTAAAAGTGTTCCGCCGCTAATTACGCGCACCGCACCCTCTATCCAGAGCCTTGTTGAAGGAATTAGATACGCGTTTAGTCGTAAGGATTTACTAGGCACATATTTCGTTGATCTAGCTGCCATGTTTCTAGCAATGCCGATGGCGCTATTTCCTTTTTGGGCGGATGAAATTGGAGCGCCGTGGGCGCTTGGACTTTTCTACTCTTCAATTACAGCGGGTGCGGTAGTAGTAACAATATTTAGCGGCTGGATGAGACATTATCCGAAGCATGGTCGAGCAGTAGTTTTTGGAGCGCTCGGCTGGGGGGTCGCGATTGCATTTGCTGGCACCTCAAATTCGCTCATCATTGTGATTACTTGCTTGGTAATCGCTGGCGCTTTCGATCAAGTGAGCGCACTCTTCCGGGGATTCATTTGGAACCAATCGATTCCCGATGAACTACGAGGTCGATTAGCTGGAATTGAGATGCTCTCTTATCTCTTGGGTCCATTGGGAGGCCAGGCAAGAGCCGGCGGAATGGCTGCGATGACATCTCTTCGATTTTCAGTTGTTGGCGGCGGATTGATGTGTATTGGATTTGTAATTGCTATCGCCGCAGTCATGCCTGCCTTTAGGAACTATGACGTTAATAAGAACGAATTCGCCGTCCAAGAGGCAAAAATTCGTAAAAATCGCGAAAAATAGCAAAATATTTTTCCGGCCTACTCAAACTTACCTATCGGTAACTTATTCCTTAAATTTTCTAATTTTCACAAAATTCCGCTTTTTATGCGTAAAAAATGATGTTTTTAGGGGTTTGAATTAACAGAAATCAGATGATTTATAAAAAGTAAATCGCGACACGCAGGCCCAGAAATTACTTCTAAATAGTGGAAACTTTCTCTAATAACTGACACGATTTCCCTTGAAGCGGTTCGGTGACGGATCCGGACCATTCTGAAAGGAAACTACGTGGCAAAACGTCGTAAGAAGGCAGCAGCTAAGGCTGCACCAAAGCGTCGTCGCCGTAAGAAGGCAGCAGCTAAGGCTGCTCCAAAGCGTCGTCGTCGTAAGAAGGCTGCTAAGTCAGCTCCAAAGCGTCGTCGTCGTAAGAAGGCTGCAGCTAAGAAAGCTGCTCCAAAGCGTCGTCGTCGTAAGAAGGCTGCTAAGTAATTTAGCACCAGAATTACAGAGAAAGCCCGGCTGCATATGCGCCGGGCTTTTTTTATTGCTTATTCTCTTTGATGAACTGAGTTCGAAGTTCTCTGGTGAGACTCTCAAAAGTTGAAGTTAAATTATCTTGTTCTTTACCCGATAGTTGATCGATGAAACGTCGGCGGACGCTTGCAACATGGTCGGGGGCAGCAGCGACAATCGCTCGGTAACCCTTATCGGTCATAACCGCCCAATATCCCCTTCGATCCTCTGAACATTCTTCCCGTTTTAGCCAGCCGGCTTTTTCCATAACTTTCATGCGATGCGAGAGTCGGGATTTTGAAATCATGGCCAATTCAGCAAGTTCACTCATCCGCATTCTGCGATTTGGGGCTTCAGATAACTGAGCCATAACTTCATAGTCGGCCATTGATAAATCGTGGCCATCGAGGTCGGTCTCTAAAGCCTCCAAGAGTCTTCTCGAAGCGATGATGTATGAGCGCCAAGCTCGCATCTCTCGTTCATTGAGCCAACGTGGTTGGCTATTTTTTGCCGCCATAGGCAAAGGTTACGGGAAAATTGAATTAGTTGAAAGTTGAACTACCGAAAAAAATGATGGTGTTCCACTTCCGTTAGGCTCACCCCAGAGAAGAAAGGACTGGGTGATTTATGGAAAAGATTTCAAATCCGCACTTTCCTAGGCCCAGGCTTCGCAGATGGATTTTCGGAACCTCTTTAATTCTTATCTCTTGGGTTCTCTTCGGTTCAATCCTGACCGGGATAACTGCGGATCGATTTAATATCGATCTTGACGCCCTGGCGGTCGATAGCGAGGAAAGCCGGGCTATTCTCAATGGATACGCTCCCTGGCAGACCGCGACCACAATCTTGATCTCCTTTTCCCCCCTTCTAATTGCCGTTATCGCTCTCCATCGATACTTGCTCCACCTTCCCATTCGAACGCTATTCACTCGAAACAACAGGAAGCTCTCCCGCGAGGTTCTAGTAGGCGCGATCGCAATGGCAATCCTCATACTTATTTCAGGCGCCCCAGACCTGATTTTCAATCCAGAGAATTACAAATTCAATTTTGAAGTTTCCAAGTTTCTTCCCTACCTGTTAATCGCATTTACTTTAATTCCAATCCAGACCAGCGCTGAAGAGGTTTTCTTTAGAGGCTGGATTCAACAACGGTTAGAAAATGGACGAAGATCAATCTGGCTGGTTTCGATTATTGGCGGAGCCCTATTTGCACTTCCCCACCTCTCAAACCCAGAAGTAAATGGGGAGTTGTTCTTTGCCGTCTTGGGTTATGGAGCCAGCGGTTTTATGTTCGCCTGGGTCAGCATGCGAGATCAATCAATAGGTATTGCTCTCGGAGCTCATGCAGTAAATAACATAATGGCATCCCTCTTGGTTTCTAGCGCCGACTCAGCGCTTCCCTCAGTAAGTATCTGGACAACTCCAGCTGTCAATTGGATTTCAGCAGCAATTCTCTCGTTGATGACTGTTCCGTTATTTATTTGGCTTACTGCAAAACTGGGTAGAAAAATCTCATGAGTTTTAACTTCAAGATTACTCATAAAGGTGAGAATGGCCGCGCACGAACTGGGGTAATTGAAACTCCACATGGCCCAATTCAAACGCCAGCATTTATTCCGGTTGGAACTAAAGCAACTGTGAAATCCACTCTGCCAGATTCCATCTCATCTCTTGGCGCCCAAGCAGTTCTTGCAAATGCCTATCACCTATATCTACAGCCGGGATCGCAAACAATTGATGAGGCCGGCGGCTTAGGTAAGTTCATGAATTGGCCCGGTCCTACCTTTACCGATAGCGGTGGTTTCCAGGTCATGTCGTTAGGTGCTGGATTTAAAAAAGTAATCGATATGCAAGGCGATAGCCTCGAGGAATCAATAACTTCAAGCAAAGAGCGTCTGGCTGAAGTAGATGAAGAGGGCGTTACTTTCAAATCCCATTTAGATGGTTCTAGCCACCGCTTTACCCCAGAGATCTCAATGCAAGTTCAACATGAAATTGGCGCCGACATCATCTTCGCCTTTGATGAATTAACTACGCTCTATCACGATAAGCGCTATCAGGAAGATTCGCTGGAGCGGACACGACGCTGGGCGCTGCGCTGTCTCGATGAACATGATCGATTAACTAAAGAGCGCAAGGAACGCCCCTACCAGGCCCTTTTTGGGGTATTACAAGGTGCTCACTACGAAGACCTGCGAAAGAAAGCAGCTCGCGACCTGGGGACGATGTCGAGCAGCGGGATTGAGTTCGATGGCTTCGGAATTGGCGGCGCAATCGAGAAATCAAGACTCGGCGAGATCGTGGGGTGGGTGGTTGATGAACTTCCGGAATCAAAACCACGACATCTCCTCGGGATCGGTGAGCCGACTGATTTATTTGAAGGTGTTGAAAATGGCGCAGATACCTTTGATTGTGTGGCGCCGACGCGCGAGGCTAGAACTAGCGCTGTTTATTCGACTTCTGGGCGATTTAATGTCTCGGGCGGTGCCTATCGAAAAGATTTCTCTCCAATTGATGATTCTTGTCAATGTTATACCTGTAAAAATTACTCGCGCGCATATCTAAATCATCTATTTCGAAGTAAAGAGATTCTAGGTCCAACACTCGCCACCATTCACAACGTCTCATTCATCGTCGACCTGGTAGCCAAGATGCGATCCGCGCTCCACAACGGCGAATTCACAGAATTTAAAGATTCATTCCTTGGGAAGTACAACGAGAGGAAAGTCTGAATTTAAGCAGGAAAGAGCTCGATCCCTATTGATTCATGAGAAGTTACTTCAATACGATTCAACTATCATGCGAAAGATAGTTTTAACGATTGTGACAACGATAATGTTGTCGCAGACGCTAACTCCTGCACGAGCCAGCCTGGATGCACCAATTAATCTTGAAAATCCTCGAGTTGTGCCAATCTTTGGGCAGCAATTAGGTCAAATTTCACCAGTAGCCGGATGGAGCGGCTATCTATATGCCCCAAGAATTGTCTTTTCGGCGGCTCATTCACACTATAGGTTTGATAATAACGGAAATAGAATTTTATCTGAGCCAGCAATTATTACGGTAGGAAAACCAAACTCTGCTGCATCGGATACAACAGGACGAGTCAAAGTAATCAAGACCTTTATCGGCGACTTTAAATTAACCTCAGGTGGTGGCGTAAATGATTTTATAGTTTATGTTCTTGAGAAGGATTTAGTGCCAATTTCAAAAGGAAATCTTCTAACCCCAGAAATTGAGAAAGAATTAATTGCGGCTCAAGCTGAAGTAAGAATTCATGGCTATGGCGAATATCAAGATAGATGCCCGGGTCAGCCAGGTCTGTGTAAAAAAACTTCCTTTAATGATCCAAAAACAAGAACCAGTGAATTTCCTAGATCTCCAACAGGAAGTATGAAGGTAGTTGCGCCATCATCTATCCCTTGGCTAGATGGGGTACAAAAAAATGATTTAACCAACCACATACTCTTATCAGATAATCTCGCTTGCTCTGGAGATTCAGGTGGACCAACTACCGCAATACATAAAGGTGTTCCAATATATTTAGGTACAAGTCCAAATGGAATGAATGTTAG
>JAGWYB010000015.1 GCA_018969585.1 Actinomycetales bacterium
CCGCCGGCGAATACATGTACGAAATCCGGCTTTATGTATCGAAGAATTCGGGTGTAGTGGGTAATTAGCATGATGCCAAGATTCTGATCTTGCTTCACTCGGTTTACTCCTTCGGAAACTACTCTTAATGCATCAACATCTAATCCAGAATCAGTTTCATCCAAAATTGCAATCTTTGGTTTGAGTAACTCCATCTGCAGAATTTCGTGGCGCTTCTTTTCTCCGCCAGAAAAACCTTCATTAACGCTTCGCTCCGCGAACGCTGGGTCCATAGCAAGTTTGCTCATAGCATCCTTAACTTCTCCTACCCAAGTTCTTACCTTTGGAGCCTCTCCTCTTAGCGCCGTGGCTGCAGTGCGAAGAAAATTCGCAACCGAAACACCAGGTACTTCTACTGGGTATTGCATCGCCAAAAACAATCCGGCTTTTGCGCGCTCATCCACGCTCATCTCAAGAACGTCGGCGCCATCTAGAGTTACTGAACCACCTGTCACGGTGTATTTAGGGTGACCAGCTATCGAATAAGCCAGGGTTGATTTTCCGGATCCATTCGGCCCCATAATCGCATGCACTTCTCCAGAATTGATGGTCAAATCAACGCCTCGGAGAATTTCAGTTAACCCCGATTCGGTTTCGACGCCTACCTGTAGGTTTTTGATTACTAACTGTGACACGTTTTCTCCTAGCGTCCTGGTTCCATAATCGTGATGGTGTCTCCGTCACGCAATACTTCATACTTTTTCAGCGGCTGTGTTGCCGGAGGTGTTACTACTTCACCGGTGCGCAGATCAAACTCAGCTCCATGCAGCCAACATTCGATCTTGAAGTCAGAAACATCCCCTTCTGATAACGAGGCATCCGAGTGCGAACAAGTGTCAGCAACCGCATAAACGTCATCTTCTATGCGCACGACGCACACTTCATTTTCACCTAGCGAAATCTTTCTCGGTTTTCTATTTGATAACTCTGACAATTTGATTTGGGTAGACATTATTCGCCAACCTTTGCGAGTTGGGAGTCGATGCGTTCCATCAATCGTTCCTCGACGTTTTCGATTCCGATTTTGCTCACAATCTCACCGAAAAACCCGCGGATAACAAGTTTTCGAGCTTCTGAAATCGGGATACCCCTAGACATTAGATAGAAGAGTTGTTCATCATCAAATCGACCTGTTGTGCTTGCATGTCCGGCTCCCACAATCTGGCCAGTTTCAATCTCAAGGTTTGGAACCGAATCAGCTCTTGCGCCATCTGTCAGCAAGAGATTTTTATTTAATTCGTAAGTATCAGTACCTTCAGCATTGCCGCGGATAAAAACATCGCCAATCCAAACAGTCCGAGCTTCTGCGCCTGCCAAAATTCCTTTGTAAGTTACTCGTGATTTCCCATTTGGGATGCCGTGTTCAACATGAACTCGATGCTCTAAATGTTGACCATCAGTTGCAAAATAAAGACCAAGAAGTTCAGCGGTTCCGCCTTGATCGGAATATTCAACAGTAGGCAGTAATCGAACTAGAGAACCACCAATGGTTATTGTTATGGAAATAAAATTTGCATCGCGGCCAACAATCGCGTGGTGTCGTCCTAGATGTATA
The DNA here is from genome assembly GCA_018969585.1 of Actinomycetales bacterium. Taxonomy (GTDB): domain Bacteria; phylum Actinomycetota; class Actinomycetes; order Nanopelagicales; family Nanopelagicaceae; genus MAG-120802. The sequence goes on from JAGWYB010000015.1 coordinate 1,595, forward strand.
GAATCGCTACTCCATTCTTGAAGGGTAATGAAAGTCAGATTCGCTCCTGCCTCGACGCGAATTTCAATTTCTTCGCCGAGAAACGCATGACCAACATTTTCAACAACAACGGTCGCTTTCGAATGAGGCGCCGCGGTAATTACAGTTCTCGAAAATTCCTTTTCGCCTGAAGTTTTCCGCTTTAAAAAGATAGGTTGATCAATTACCGCTTCTTTTTCAATCTGCAGATGAACTACCTGACTTGCAGTCTCACGTACCCGTTGTGTCACAACATCATCTGTCTTTGATTTCGGAGCAAGCTTTACGGATTCTGTGGTCTCTATACGAAAACCTTGGCGAGGTTGACCTTCAAGTCCAATCGAGATCAAATCTTTAACTGGCTCTGATAGATCATGAAGCCCCGCGAGACGCTTCAACGGCGTGAATCGCCAAGCCTCCTCACGACCGGTTGGTGTCAAATAGTTAGTGGAAAGGGCGCTCATTAACCAACCGCGCCTTCCATTTGAAGTTCAATTAAACGATTTAACTCGAGTGCATACTCCATTGGTAATTCACGTGCGATTGGTTCGATAAAACCTCTGACAATCATGGCCATTGCTTCATCTTCAGTTAAACCGCGAGACATCAAATAGAAGAGTTGATCGTCGCTGATTTTTGAAACCGTGGCCTCATGGCCCATCGCCACATCGTCTTCGCGGACGTCCACATAAGGATAAGTGTCAGATCGAGAAATCGTATCTACTAAGAGTGCATCGCACTTAACAGTGCTCTTCGAATGATGTGCGCCTTCTTGGATCTGGACGAGACCGCGATAAGAAGTTCGACCACCGCCTCTTGCAACGGATTTAGAGATAATTGTGGAAGATGTATGAGGCGCCGCGTGAACCATCTTGGCGCCGGCATCTTGATGTTGACCTTCTCCTGCAAATGCAATCGAAAGAGTTTCACCTTTGGAATGAGGTCCCATCATAAAGACAGCGGGATACTTCATAGTCACTTTCGAGCCGATATTTCCGTCGATCCACTCCATTGTTGCACCTTCGGCGCATGTAGCTCTTTTGGTTACCAAGTTGTACACATTGTTCGACCAGTTTTGAATTGTTGTATAGCGGACTCGAGCATTCTTCTTAACAATGATTTCAACAACAGCGGAGTGCAGCGAGTCGGTCGAATAAATTGGGGCAGTACAACCTTCAACATAATGAACATATGAATCCTCATCGGCAATAATCAGCGTGCGCTCAAATTGACCCATATTTTCAGTATTTATTCGGAAATATGCTTGTAGGGGAATTTCTACATGAACTCCCTTGGGAACGTAGATAAATGATCCGCCAGACCAAACTGCAGTATTAAGTGCGGCAAATTTATTATCACCGACCGGAATCACCGTGCCGAAATATTCTTTAAAAAGCTCTTCATGTTGCTTCAAGCCGCTATCGGTATCGAGGAAAAGAACACCCTGCTTCTCAAGATCTTCGCGAATCGAGTGATAAACAACCTCAGATTCATATTGGGCGGCAACTCCTGCGACTAGACGCTGACGTTCCGCTTCTGGGATGCCTAACTTGTCGTAAGTATTTTTAATATCTTCGGGCAATTCTTCCCATGATTTTGCTTGTTTCTCTGTCGATCGAACAAAGTATTTGATATTGTCGAAGTCGATAGTCGACAAGTCTGAGCCCCAGGTGGGCATTGGTTTCTTATCAAATAATGAAAGCCCTTTGAGACGGAGATCCAACATCCAAGCTGGTTCGTTTTTCTTGCTTGAGATATCTCTAACCACCGCTTCACTCAATCCGCGCTTGCTGGTTTCACCAGCGACATCTTTATCGGACCAGCCGTACTGGTATTTTCCAAGACCTTCTAGTTCGGGGTGCGCAATCTGTGTCATGGGCGTCCTTTTCTATTTTTTTGATCTATGGCTTTACTAGTTAATGCTGGTTCTGGAATGAAAGTTGTGCAGACTCCATCGCCATCTGCAATTGTCGCCAAGCGCTGCACATGAGATCCCATGAGAGTAGAAAATGCTTTCGTCTCCTCTTCACATAATTGAGGGAATTCAGCTGCGACATGCGCGATTGGGCAATGATGTTGGCATATCTCAACGCCAATTCCTTTTGAGTGTGAACTAGCTGCATACCCCTCATCGGTAAGGAACTTTGCCAATTGGCGGGATTTTTCGCGAACTGCGCCACCCGCATTTATTCGAACTTCGCCTTTACGAACAATTTCTTCTGCTCGATGTCGGGCAAAACCTGCGAGATGATGATCGCCTCCGGTCGCAGCGAGATATTTGAGAGCCGATACTGCTAAATCATCATATGAGTGTTCAAAAAGTTCGCGTCCCTTGTCGCTCATCACAAATACTTTTGAAGGTCGACCGCGAGTGCGCGCACTTCTCAAATAGGGCTCGCGTTCTTCTAGTAAGCCTTCCTCAATCAGGGCATCGAGATGTCTGCGGATTCCGGCAGGTGTGAGATTAAGGCGCTCCGCTAGGACAACCGCCGTAGACGGGCCGGTCTCGAGAATGACCCGCGCCACCTGGTCGCGTGTGCGAAGGTCCGGGTTTCGAGTGGCTGTTTTCACAACGATATTGTTGCGTAAATCCGATGGTCACGCCACTCGGCGAGCTGGCGCTCCGTAGGCTCTCCTCGTGGGCAACAGTGATGTAGTGGACGCGAAAATCGCACCTAAGTTTTTGCGGAGAGTTGCCAATTTAATGGTGATCACGCAATCGGCAATCGTTATCACTGGAGCTTTAGTTCGATTAACGGGCTCCGGTCTAGGTTGTTCAACATGGCCGGAATGCACTCCAGGTTCTTACACGCCATCGCCAGATCAGCCCGAGGCTCCACTTCATGCTTGGATTGAATTCGGGAATCGCCTCTTAACATTTGTATTATTCCTAAATGCTCTAGTTTTGATGATCTCAATTCTCCGTAATCGAAAAGAATTGTTCGGATTGGGCGCGATTCAAATATTGGGAATTCTGGCTCAAGCAGTTCTTGGTGGAATCACAGTTTTAACAGGGCTTAATCCAGCAACCGTTGCAGGTCACTTTATGCTCTCCATTATCCTAATCGCAGCAGCACTTTCGCTCAGGCAGCGGATTTACGGAAAATCTCCAAGCGGTTTAATTGTTTCAAAACTTACGCGAAATTTGGCGCGAGCCCTGGTACTTCTAACATTTGTCGTTTTAATTGCTGGGACAATTGTTACCGGGAGCGGTCCTCATGCCGGCGACTCGACCGCAGAGCGATTCCACCTCGATGCTAGGACGATATCCTGGATTCACGCCGATCTGGTAATCGCTCTCATAGGAGTAGCGATTGCATTGCTGATTTCAATACAAGTTGGCGAGAGCGGCGCTACCCGTGAAATCCTTGGAGCCAGAATTAAAGTTTTTCTTTTGGCATCATTGGTTCAAGGGGCAATTGGTTACACCCAGTACTTCACAGGACTGCCTGAGGTTCTAGTCGCATTTCATATCCTCGGCTCAATTTTAGTGTGGCTTTCCGCCTGGAATCTGGTGATTACAGGTAGCGTACGGATTCTCCGATGACCGTGATTCCTCCCTCGCCGCCTGCCTGGCAAGAGCTAGACGATAGGGCTGTTGCTGTGGCAAGAGCCCTTGCCATGGATTCAGTTCAAAAAGTAGGTAATGGCCATCCAGGTACCGCTATGTCTCTAGCGCCGGTTGCCTACACACTATTTCAAAGATTTCTCCGCCATGATCCAAAAGATCCAACGTGGATAGGTCGTGATCGCTTCGTTCTCTCCTGCGGCCACTCTTCACTTACTCTTTACATCCAATTACTTTTCAGTGGTTATGGTCTGACTCTCGAAGATCTAAAATCTTTTCGTACTTGGGGTTCGCAGACTCCTGGTCATCCTGAATATGGTCATACGCCCGGAGTGGAAACAACTACTGGTCCGCTTGGTCAAGGAATTGCAAACGCAGTGGGACTGGCGATGGCTGCACGTTTCAAGCGCGGTCTACTAGATCCAGAAGAGAAAATTGGTAACAGTCCATTTGATCACAACGTTTGGGTCATTTGCAGCGATGGAGATATTCAAGAGGGTGTCAGCGCGGAAGCATCATCGCTGGCTGGAACCCAAGCCCTCGGTTCGTTAAAGATGATCTATGACGATAACCGAATTTCTATTGATGGCGATACACATAACGCATTCACGGAAGATGTGAGCGCAAGATATCGCGCATACGGATGGAACGTTTTAGAAGTTGCTGCGCTAAGCGATGGCAATGTCGATCAAATTTCGCTGGAAAAAGCGATGGCCCAGGCGTGCCAGGAGATTAATCGACCAACTTTGATTAGGTTGAAGAGCGTCATAGCTTGGCCAGCACCGAAAGCAAAGAACACCGCAAAATCACATGGTTCCGCACTTGGCGAAGAGGAGATAGCCGCAACCAAGAAATTATTGGGGCTGCCCGAAGAGAAGTTCCACTTCCCGAATGAAGTTCGAAGCCACGTCGAAAAGGTTATGACGAGAAATATCGTACTTAAGAATCATTGGCAGTCACAACTAGATAGTTGGCAGCGCGCAAATCCAGATAAAGCGGAACTATTGAAACGCCTTCAAAATCGCGAATTACCCAAGAATTGGGAGGATGCTTTACCATTTTTTGAAGCTGGAAAAGAAGTTGCAACTAGAAAAGCCTCCGGGGAAGTTATCAATGGTTTAGCGCGAATTCTGCCTGAATTGATCGGTGGCTCGGCTGACCTAGCCGAAAGCAATAACACCTTTATTGAAAATGGTGGTTCGTTCTTGCCTGCAAGTTCGTCAATGAAGAATGCGAACCCTTACGGCAGAAATATCTTCTTTGGAATTCGAGAACATGCGATGGGCGCAATTTTGAACGGTATGGCGCTACACGGTGGAGTAATCCCATTTGGAGGAACATTTTTAGTTTTTAGCGATTACATGAGAGGTGCGGTCAGGCTTAGTTCGCTGATGAAATTACCGGTTATTTTCATCTGGACCCATGACTCAATTGGACTTGGCGAAGATGGGCCAACTCATCAACCAATAGAGCATCTCGCTTCGTTGCGAGCTATCCCCGGGCTAAATGTTGTCCGCCCGGCTGATGCGAATGAAGTCTCCGTGGCTTGGCGCGAAGTTCTCCGCCGAAAAGAACCCGCAGGATTAGTGCTATCGAGGCAGAATCTCCCAGTTCTAGATCGAAAAACCTATGGTGACGTAGACGGAGTTTCAAAGGGCGCCTACATCTTGCTGGAGGCCAAAGATCCATCACTACTAATCATCGCGACTGGTTCTGAAGTGGCGCTCGCTCTTGCAGCTGCAACTGAGCTAAACGCGAAAGGCGAGCGAGTTCAGGTAGTTAGCGCTCCTTGTCTGGAGTGGTTCAACAAACAACCGGATGAATACCGTGAGAAAGTCTGGCCAAAAGAAGTTAAAGCACGTGTAAGCGTAGAAGCTGGAATAAGCCAGGGCTGGAATAGTTTTGTAGGCGACCTAGGTGAATGCGTTTCGATTGAACATTTCGGTGCATCCGCATCATATACAAAATTATTTGAAGAATTTGGTTTAACAGTCTCACAAGTTGTAAAAGCTGCAGAGAAATCTCTCGCTAAGGCGCGCTGATGTCTCTTTCGAAACTATCAGATGCCGGCGTATCAATATGGCTTGATGATTTATCTCGAGAGCGGTTAACTCCCGGGGGTAAAGCCAAGCATCTTTCCGAATTAATCTCTGCGAGTCATGTTGTCGGCGTAACTACAAACCCGGCTATTTTCTCAAGCGCCATATCGAGTTCGCCTCTCTACAAGGAAGATATTCTTCGATTCCGTGAAGCGGGCTTGGATACAGAAGAAATTATCGCAGAACTTACTTGTAGTGATGTCAAAAACGCATGCGAGATATTTCGAAGAACTTACGAAGTAAGTGAAGGTGTGGATGGTCGAGTAAGTATTGAAGTTGACCCTCGATTTGCAAGAGATACAGATAGCACTATCAAGCAAGCCCGCTATCTTTGGGAAAAGGTAAATATGCCGAACTTACTTATAAAGGTTCCGGCCACGAGAGAAGGTCTGCCAGCAATTCGCCAACTTATCAGCGAAGGTATCAGCGTAAACGTAACAATCATATTCTCAGTAGCAAGATATAAAGAAGTTTTAGCGGCTTTCATTTCTGGGATAACCGACCGAGTGTCTTCGGGATTGCCAGTTTCGGGGATTCACTCGGTTGCTTCGTTTTTCGTTAGCCGCGTTGATACCGAAATTGATCCTCAGCTTAAAGAACTCCAATTAGATAGTTTGCTTGGGAAAAGCGCTATTGCTAATGCCAGGCTGGCATACCAACATTTCAGTGAGGTGTATGAGTCATTGGAGTGGAAAAATTTAGCTACTAGCGGCGCTTCTATCCAACGACCACTCTGGGCCTCAACTGGAGTTAAAGACCCAAACTATGACCCTGCAATGTACGTAAATGAATTGGTCGCCCGACGCACGGTAAACACAATGCCTGAGGCAACTCTGGAAGCAGCTGCGAATTCGCAGAATTTCAAAGGTGATTCGATTACCGGCAAATATTTAGATTCCGAAATGATTATGTCAGAACTTGAGAAAAATGGAATCGAAATGGAAAAAGTTGCTGACAAACTAGAGGAAGAGGGAATTGAGAAATTTATTAAACCTTGGCTCAATCTCATCTCGGTAGTTGAAAAGGTTACGCATTGATTTATTCGCGTGGCTTCGATCTGAGCTCCAATCATTGGGAGTCGCTTAATCAGATTGCTCCTCGACTAGCGGCAAAAGATCACACCATTTGGGGCGAACTTGCAGAAAATGAAGCAGCCCAACGACTCGACTGGATTGATCTCCCCCAAACTTCGCGCCAACTTCTTCCGATACTTGATGCGCTTTCGGCCTGGTCCCGCGAACTTGGTCATAAGCGTTTCATACTCTGTGGCATGGGAGGCTCTTCTCTCGCCCCCGAAGTTATTGCGACTCATTATTCAAAGCAGCTAGAAGTACTGGATTCCACAGATCCCGACCAAATCGCAAAAGTATTGGCGGGCGGAATAGCTCATTCCTGCATCATTGTTTCCAGTAAGTCCGGAACAACAATAGAAACGAAATCTCAATTTGCATTTTTTCATCGAGAAATTGAAAAATTGGGAAAGAACCCAAGCAATCACTTTGTTTTTGTAACTGATCCTGGAAGTTCACTTGAAGCGCAGGGAAAATCACTCGGGATAAAAGTAATTCTGGCTAATCCCAAAGTTGGGGGCAGGTTTAGCGCGCTAAGTGCCTTTGGGCTGGTGCCAGCAGCGCTCTTGGGTATTGATGTATCAGTGCTTCTCGATGACGCCGAAGTCGCTGCTAAAAATTTCGCACAACCGAATTCCGAACCAATCAAGGTTGCTTCTGCGTTGGCTAGCACTCCATTTCCTGAATTTTATGATGCCGACTCTATCCCCGGTCTAGGCGATTGGATTGAGCAATTAATCGGAGAATCAACTGGAAAAGATGGACGTGGAGTCTTGCCGGTAATAGTGAATCAAAAAAGTGGCGAAACAATTACATTTTCGCAAGCGGATACAAAATCAGTCCATGGACCTCTTGGCGCCCAGTTTATTTTCTGGGAATGGACAACAGCCTTACTATGTTTCTTGCTAAATGTTGATCCATTTAATCAACCAAATGTTGCTGAGGCCAAGGATCGAACAGCAGCTATTCTCAAGCGAGATTCAAAGCAGAATCCCCCAATTTTTGAGGATGAAAAAGTGCAACTTTTTGGAGGAACACCGGTAACTTCCCTGGAAGATTTCTTCGGAAGATTCCTTGCAATTCCGAGTGAATATATCGCCGTGATGGCTTACTTAAATCGTAAATCTAGTGAAATTCATTTGATAAGGGAGGTTCTCGCAAAACTTACCAATCGACCTGTGACATTCGGCTGGGGTCCCCGATTTCTACATTCAACCGGACAATTTCATAAAGGTGGCCCAGCGACCGGTCTATTTCTGCAGATAACGACGCATTACACATCAGATCTTCAAGTTCCCGGTGAAGCGTTTAGTTTTTCAAAGTTAATCTCAGCTCAAGCAGCTGGAGATCAGGAAGCTCTTGAAAACAGAAAATTGCCCTTCTTTAGAGTTCACCTTAAAGAGAGCGATAGCGGAGTCAAACGCCTCTTGTCGGCAGCAAAATCTTTAAAGAATTAATCTTCTTCGTCGGCCCGTAACTTTTTGAGGGCGGCTTCTAAAATCTTCTTCGCTTCAGCTTCAGTGCGACGTTCCTTCACATATGCAAGGTGTGTCTTATATGGCTCGTTCTTTAATGGAGAAGGAGGGTTGTTTTTATCTCGACCTGCAGGAAAACCACATCTCGGACAATCCCATTCTTCTGGAATAGCTACAGTGCCATCATCTGCGAACGATGGCTTCGTTTCGTGTCCATTTAAGCACCAATAAGAGATTCGAAAACGAGCAATCGCCTCTCCGCGTTCTGCTTCGCCCATTGGACCTGCACCAACGCGCGAACCACGAATTGCGCTTCCGCCAGCCATTTATCTCCTCCTAGTCTTATTACAAAATTCTATTTTTTACTTCAAAACCAAACCAAGCGCGATGACAGAGGCAAACCATAAACCTCCGACAACGATAGTAATTCGATCAAGGTTTTTTTCTACAACAGATGAGCCGCCGTAAGTTGAAGAGAGTCCGCCACCGAACAAATCGGATAATCCGCTCCCTTTACCTTTATGGAGTAAGACCAGCAGAACCATTAACACGCTGGTAATGACAAGCAGAATTGAAAGAGCTAAAGCCAATTTGGTGCCTCCCTGTAGAGCGCTATCTTACCGCTTCCGAGTTCCTATATGACCCGATGGAACTTACAGATTCGGGCGAATTCTTCTGGTTCTAGGCTGGCACCTCCGACTAGCGCACCATCAACATCCGCCTGCTTCATAATCTCAACTATGTTCGCTGACTTCACCGAACCGCCGTAAAGGATTCGCGCATTCTGTGAAATCTCCTCACTACCAATCTTGATCAATTCTTTACGGATTGCGGCACAGACCTCTTGCGCATCCTCTGGAGTCGCGGTCTTGCCGGTTCCTATGGCCCAAACTGGCTCGTACGCAAAAATAATTTTCTTTAAGTCTGGTTTATGCAGTCCTTTAAGACCATTCCTAAGCTGGTCGACTACGTAGCTGACATGTTGACCGCTCTCTCGAATTTCTAGCGCTTCGCCGATACAGAAAATTGGATGCATCTCACTGTTTAGAACCGCACGTAATTTTCGATTTAGTAATTCATCACTCTCGCCATGAATCGCACGACGTTCAGAGTGGCCGACAATGACATAGGTGCAGTCGAGTTTTTTCAACATGCTTGCTGAAATATCACCAGTAAAGGCTCCTGATTTCTCGGGAGAAACGTCTTGGGCGCCATAGGAGATTCGCAACCTATCGCCATCTACCAAAGTTTGTACCGATCGAAGATCTGTGAAGGGTGGAAATATCGCTACATCTACCGCGTCAAAGTCTCGCTCCTCAAGCGAATAAGCGAGTTTCTGGGTAACTGCAATTGCTTCGAGATGATTTAGATTCATTTTCCAGTTACCAGCAATTAATGGGCGACGCACTTGATTTTCCTAACTGTTCAACGCTTCTAGGCCTGGGAGATTCTTGCCCTCAAGATACTCGAGAGAAGCGCCGCCACCGGTCGAGACATAGCCGAATTGAGCATCTTTAAATCCAAGTGCGCGAATTGCGGCTGCAGAATCTCCGCCGCCTACAACTGAAAGCCCACTTACTTCAGTTAGCGCTTTAGCGATGGTCTTCGTTCCGTTAGCAAAGTGAGAAAACTCAAATACTCCCATTGGTCCATTCCAGAACACGGTATGAGAAGAGGTTATTGAGTTGGCAAAATTCTTGGCGCTATCTGGCCCAATATCCAATCCCATGATTTCATCAGGGATCGATTCCACAGGAAATCTCAAAGCTGGTTGGTCTGAGAATGTGGGAGCGCCAAGAATATCGGTCGGAAGAATAACTTCGACGCCGCGAGATTCTGCGGTGCTGAGAATCTCCTTAACAAGTTCTATTGAATCTGATTCCAGCAAAGACTTGCCGACTGAGTACCCTTTCGCGGCTAAAAATGTAAATACCATCCCTCCGCCAATTGCAATTCGGTTTACTCTAGTAATTAGATTCTTGATCACAGCGATCTTGTCCGAGACTTTTGCGCCACCTAAAACCACCATATATGGCAATTTTGGGCTCTCCATTAATTGTTGCAGGACTTGAACTTCAGCGGCAACAAGTTTTCCGGAAGCATGTGGAAGGAGTTTTGCAAGTTCATAAACCGAAGCGTGCTTTCGATGGACAGCGCCAAAACCATCCCCGACATAGAAATCTACGCCTTTTGCCAGCTCTTTAGCTAAGGCCAATCTCTCGTTCTCATCCTTTGAAGTTTCGGCGGGATTGAATCGAATGTTTTCAAGGAGAGTAATCTCCCCAACAGCCGTTGAAAGAACGCCCTTTTCCGCAACTTCGCCAATTGATGTTGTTATGAATTTAACGGGCTTTCCGATCAATTCACTTAAGCGATTTGCAACTGGTGCAAGTGAAAGTTCCTTCTTCACCTCTCCTTTCGGGCGTCCTAAGTGGGCACAAATGACAATTCCGCAACCGGCCGAAAGCAGCGAATTGATTGTGGGAAGCGAAGCTTTTATCCGACCATCGTCGGTGATTCGATCGCCATCAAGTGGAACATTCAAATCACACCTTAGAAAGACCCGTTTCCCGGCGACTTGAGTTGGGGTAAATTCAGAGAGCAATGCGCTAGAGAGTCTTCCCGATGAATACCATCAGATCTACTAAGCGATTTGAGTAACCCCATTCATTGTCATACCAAGATGCAACCTTTACTTGATTTCCAATTACCTTGGTGATTCCCGCATCAAAGATGCTGGAATGTGGATCAGTCACAATATCCGTTGAAACAATCGGATCCTCTGTGTATCGCAAAATCCCCTTAAGTGGTCCGGCAGCCGCTGCTTTCATGACTGAATTAACTTCCGCCGCGGTTGTTTCTTTCGAGACCTCTACGGTCAAATCTGTGATGGAACCGGTGGGAACTGGAACTCGCAGCGCATAACCATCTAACTTTCCTTTTAACTCCGGTAGAACCAAGCCGATCGCTTTTGCTGCTCCGGTCGAGGTTGGGATTATGTTGGTAGCTGCTGATCGCGCTCTTCGCAAATCTTTATGAGGGAAATCCAATATGACTTGGTCATTTGTGTATGCATGAACCGTGGTCATAAACCCGCGGACGATTCCAAAATTCTCATGAAGCACCTTGGCCATAGGCGCTAAACAATTTGTGGTGCAAGAAGCGTTAGAGATTATTTTATGATTTTTCGGATCGTATGAACCTTCATTTACACCCAGAACAAGTGTTACATCCTCGTCTGTGGCGGGAGCCGAGATTACGACTTTTTTAGCTCCACCAGTTAAGTGTTTAGCAGCATCTGAAGCTTTGGTAAATCTTCCAGTCGATTCGATAACGATGTCAGCGCCCACCGAAGACCAAGGCAACGCTGCTGGATCTTTTTCCGCAAAGACGCGTATCTTTTTTCCACCAATAGTTAAAGAGTTGTCATCGAAACTTACTTCTTGATCAATTCGACCTAAGATTGAGTCGTACTTAATCAAATGAGCTAGCGTGTCGATACTTGTAAGGTCGTTTACCGCAACTATTTCTACAGGGGCCTTTGCAGCGAGCGCTGCTCTTAGAAAATTACGGCCGATACGGCCAAAACCATTGATTCCAACCTTCACCATTGAACAATCCTCATCATTCGAAAATTTACGAAACTTGGGCCACAGCGTCGTGGCGAAGGCTGAAGTCTATCAGTGCTTAGTAACTGAAATTCTTATTTTTAGCCGAGTAGGTCAGGAGTTAGACCAGCCTCGGTATCAGGGATTCCCAACTCAGAAGCGCGTTTATCTGCCATCGCCAGTAAGCGACGAATTCTTCCGGCAATCGCGTCCTTTGTCATAGGCGGTGATGCCAACGAACCTAATTCTTCTAAGCTTGCCTGTCCATGATTAATTCGTAGCTCTCCTGCCTCGCGAAGATGGCCTGGAATTTCATCGCCTAAAATTTCAAGAGCCCGCTGCACTCTTGCTGAGGCTGCGACTGCGGCCCGAGCTGATCTTCGCAAATTGGCATCATCAAAATTAGCGAGACGATTTGCAGTTGCTCTAACTTCTCTTCTCATTCTGCGTTCTTCCCAAGCCATAACGCTTTCGTGGGCGCCTAACCTTGTTAATAAAACGCCGATAGCGTCGCCATCCCTTATCACTACCCGATCTACGCCGCGAACTTCACGAGCCTTTGCAGTGATTCCAAGTCGGCGAGCTGCACCAACTAGTGCCAGCGCTGCCTCTGGACCAGGGCAGGTAATTTCTAGCGCTGATGATCTTCCAGGTTCTGTTAATGAACCGTGAGCAAGAAATGCGCCACGCCAAGCCGCTTCTGCATCACATACGCCTGCTGAAACTACTTGAGGTGGCAGGCCGCGTACCGGTCTTGAATTTGAATCAACCAATCCAGTCTGGCGCGCCAATGCGTCACCATCTTTGATTACTCGAACTAGATATCGACTTCCTTTTCGCAATCCGCCAGCGCTTATTACCGCTAGATCTGATTCGTGACCGTAAATATCACCAATATCTTTTCTAACTCTCCTGGCAGCTTGCGCTGTGTCGAGTTCAATTTCAACCATAATTTTTCCGGCGGTGAGATGAAGGCCGCCGGCGAAGCGCAAAATTGAGGAGACTTCAGCTTTCCTACAGCAAGGTTTGGAGACCGAGAGTCGACTTAGCTCATCTTTAACGGAAGCAGTCATTGCCATGAGGGTTATCTAATCACCTCAGCGCTCAAAATTTCTCGAAAACAGAGAGCTAATTTTTTTGAATCATGTTGATCATTTCTAGAAGTTAAGGCGAGCTCTCGTAATACGAGTTCGCCGCCCATCTCACCAGTCATTCGACGCAATTCAATTAGCTCATTGCCCGAAATCGCCTTATCGGCGATAGCAAAATCACATTTGAAACCAGGAGCAAATCTTCGAATTACCTCGAGGTGGTGAGCTGCTCCAGTTCCTCCCAGCTCCTCCAGGGGCTCTGTCCCGGAAGAAGGTAAATTGAGAATCAAAATTTTACGAGCTTTTGACTGACAGATAGCTTCTCTTTGGGGCGCCATTATCAAATGCGGCATCACGCTGGAGAACCATGAACCTGGACCAATAGTTAGATAATCTGCATCGGCGATCGCCCGTAAACCTTCATAAGTAGGTTCTGCGTCTTCAGGGATTAAATTTAATTCTTCTAGCGCACCTTTAGCGAGAGCAACTTCTTTCTGGCCACGAACTACTTGCATCCCTTCCCATGTTCGAAATCTGCCTTGAATATCTAGGGGCTGACGACTCATCGGTAAAACGCGGCCAACAACTTTCAATAATTGGCCAACTCGATCAAGACCTTTGATTGGGTCTTCATCTCTATCCCATAACGCGGCTAATAGAAGATTTCCCATGGCATGACCGTTTAGATCTCCGTTTGATGTAAACCGATACTGAATTAAATCTGCCCAGCTTCTTCCCCATTCATCATCACCACATAGCGCTGCCAATGCCATTCTTAGATCACCAGGTGGCAAGGAGTTAAATTCTGCGCGCAGCCTTCCGCTTGATCCCCCGTTATCAGCAACCGTCACTATTGCTGTTAAATTCTCGGAAACGGTTCGTAGCGCACTTAGCGTTGCAGCAAGACCGTGGCCTCCTCCAAATGAGACGATCTTTGGCTGAGCAATCAACGTTCCCTGCCTAAATCTCTATGGATTGCATGGGCGGAAACTTGAACATCACTAGAGAGTGATTTGCCGTTCAATCTATCTGCAAGTTCTTCGGCGATTGCTACGCTTCTATGTTTACCGCCCGTACACCCAATAGCTAAAGTGATAAATTTTTTACCTTCTCGTAAATATCCTGCTGCGATGCTTTCAAACATAGAAACATATCGATTGAGGAACTCGGGAACTTCGGCTGCCCCCAAAACTGCAGAGCGAACTTCTTGATCTAAACCATTTTTTGGCCTGAGTTCTATTTGCCAGTGGGGATTGGGGATGAACCTGCAATCCATAACTAAATCCGCGTCTGCAGGAATTCCGAATTTATAACCGAAAGATAGAATATTTACCTTCAGGGCAGCCAATGATCCGCTCTGGAATAGTTCGTTAATCTTTCGCTCCAGTTGGTGAATATTTAATTGCGAAGTATCAACTACGAGATCTGCGCCAGCGCGTAATTCTTTTAATTTAGCGCGCTCTCTATCTATTCCATCTAGAATCCTGTCATTTCCTTGTAGTGGGTGTGGCCTCCTGGACGATTCAAACCTTCGAATTAACACGTCATCTGAGGCATCAACAAAAACTATTTTTCTAGATACACCATACTCCACAACGTCGGCGAGTGACTGATTGAGGTCATCAAAAAATTGTCTTCCTCGGACATCAATAACAACCGCTATGGAATCCTCGGTGTGCTCCGTCATCTTAATAACAGATGTGAGTAGTTGAGGGGGAAGATTGTCGATTACGTACCAACCTGCATCTTCCATTGAGTGCGCCACGGTCGAGCGCCCTGCTCCACTCATTCCCGTAATTACTACTACTTCTCGAGCCATGGCCCCATCATGCTATCTATGTCAAGGATGTTCGATGATCTCACCAGTTCTAGCATCGACGTGTGAGACTGATTCGCTATTTTGAAGCGCGGATACAATCAACTCGGAAAGTTTTGGACCTATGCCAGGGACTGCCGCAATCTCCGCAGCTGAAGCTTTTCGTAGCGCTGCAATAGAGCCATACTGTTGCATCAAAGCGGCTCTTCTACTTTCTCCCAAACCCGAAATTTCATCCAATAGCGATTCGAGCATTAATCGAGAACGTTTAGATCGATGAAATGTGACTGCGAATCGGTGAGCTTCGTCGCGAATCCGCTGCACCAGATAGAGCGCCTCACTATTTCTAGGCAGAATTACAGGATAAGCGCGATCTGGAAACCAGATCTCTTCGAGCCTTTTCGCTAGACCAACTAGCGTTACATTTGTAATTCCTAAATCTGCCAGAGCTCTTACAGCCGCATTTACCTGACCTCTGCCACCGTCGACAATGAGAAGTTGTGGTGGATAGGCGAATTTCGGTCTAACAGCACCTTCTAGATCAACCAAATCTCTTTCTGCGAGAAAACGTTTGAAACGCCTTGTGACAACGTGATTCATAGCTCTCGTATCATCAAATTTCTCTTTATCCTCAATACCAAATCTTCGATAATCGCTCTTCTTTGGTTGGCCATCTTCAAAGACGACCATTGAAGCTACGACGGAAGTTCCTTGAATATTTGAGATATCAAAACACTCAATTCGAAGAGGCAGTTCTTCCATTTCTAATGCATTAGCGAGCTCCTCCAACGCTCTTCCAGCAACGGCAGCGTCATTTGAGCGCTTACTCAGGAATTGGATCAAAGCTTGCTGCGCATTTCTGCGAACGACATCGAGGATATCTAGTCGCTCTCCCCTGGAAGGCTGATTTAATTTCACTCTTCGTCCCGCTCGCTCCCCCAAAAAGGCTTCTAATTCGGTGAATTCCGAAACTTTGAGGTTAAGTTCTATCTCACTTGGTATCTCAAAATCCCGATAAATCATTTCAAGTGCCGCACTTGCGATATCTGTTTCTTCGACCAGATTCGATCTATCTATGATCCAAGACCGCGATCCGACAACTCGCCCTTTCCTTACCCGAAAGATGGAAGCGGCTGAATGAGTAATATCTTCATGTATCGCAATGAAATCTGCCGAAATGCTATCTGAGATTGAGGCTTCACTAGATTCATGTGCAACTTCTAATCCTCGTAACTTATCTCTTAATTTTGCGGCTCTTTCGAAATCTTCAGCGGCCGAAGCTCTCTCCATCTCAACTCTCAGGTGCTTTTCAATATCCTCATTTCCGGAATCCATAAATTCAATAAGTCGATTTACAAGTTCTCTATGTTCAACCGACGATATTCTTCCTACGCAAGGCGCCGAACACTTTCCGATATCCCCTAGTAAGCAGTGCCGTTTAGATTTCTGCGCTCGCTCATAATTGCTTGTCGAACAAGATCGAACCGGATAAGTCTCAATTATTAAATCGAATGTCGTACGCAACGCCCAAGCATGCGCATAAGGGCCATAGTATTTAATCCCCCTCTGCTTCTGTCTACGAGTTACAAATACTCTTGGAACTTCATCTTTCACGCTAATAGCTAAATATGGGTAAGACTTATCATCTTTGAACTGCACATTAAATTGTGGGTTTTCTTCTTTGATCCAACTGAATTCAAGTTGTAAAGCTGCAACTTCGCTCTCGACAACGGTCCAATCTACGCGTTCGGCAGCATGAACCATGCGATAGGTTTTTTCCGGGAGGTTATTTTGAAAGTAGGAGTTAATTCTATTTTTAAGTGATCTCGCCTTTCCAACATAAATTACTTTTCCCGACTTATCAAAAAATCTATATACACCTGGCTCATCTGGAATGTTAGATGGGCGGTAGTTCTTTGGATCGGCCATATTACTTTTTCAAAATAGGTGCAAGAAACTTTGCGGTGTAGCTCTTTGAATTTTTCGCCACAGTCTCTGGAGTTCCTTCCGTAACTACGGTTCCCCCGCCTGAGCCACCTTCAGGACCCAAATCGATAATCCAATCTGCACACTTGATAACGTCAAGATTATGTTCAATCACGACGACGGTATTGCCGCTATCTACAAGTCGTTGTAAAACTCCCAAAAGTTTTCTAACGTCTTCAAAATGTAAACCTGTAGTTGGTTCATCTAAAACGTAAATAGTCCGTCCGGTAGATCTACGTTGTAATTCGGTCGCAAGTTTCACTCGTTGCGCTTCACCACCGGATAACGTAGGGGCTGATTGGCCAAGTCTCACGTATCCCAGACCAACATCACACAATGTCTTTAGGAATCTATGTATTGCCGGGATGGACTCAAAAAATTCAGTTGCTCGCTCAATGGGCATATCAAGAACTTCTGCAATGGTTTTACCTTTGTAGTGAACCTCTAAAGTTTCGCGGTTATATCTAGCGCCATGGCAGACCTCGCACGGAACATACACATCCGGTAAGAAATTCATTTCGATTGTTATGGTGCCATCACCAGCGCAATTCTCGCAGCGGCCACCTTTAACATTAAATGAGAATCGCCCTTGTTGATAGCCACGAATTTTCGCCTCGCTCGTCTCCGAGAAAAGAGCTCGAATCTTGTCGAATACACCTGTATATGTAGCGGGATTAGATCGTGGAGTTCGGCCAATTGGAGATTGGTCAACGTGCACCACTTTATCCAATTGATCAATCCCAGTAATAGTTCGATGCCGACCAGGAACTATTCGAGCACCGTTCAGTTTGTTTGCTAGTACGGAATACAAGATGTCATTTACTAAAGTGGATTTGCCTGAACCGCTTACGCCAGTTACGGAGACAAATAGTCCTAGTGGGAATTGGACATCTATACCCTTTAAATTATTTTCTTTTGCTTCTTTAACAATTAGTACGCGTTTCGGATCTACGGGACGTCGCTTCTTTGGAGTAGTTATCTCACTTCTTCCAGAAATATACGCGCCTGTGATAGATTTTTTGGAATTGATGAGTTCATCTAGATTTCCCGAAACAACTATCTCGCCTCCGTGTTCACCTGCACCCGGACCGATATCTACGATCCAGTCGGAAGTTCTGATCGTCTCTTCATCATGTTCGACGACTATCAGTGTATTTCCAAGATCTCGCAAATGAGTAAGTGTTTCAATTAATCTTTTATTGTCTCGCTGATGTAAACCGATGCTAGGTTCATCGAGAACGTATAAAACTCCCACTAGGCCGGACCCAATTTGAGTTGCCAAGCGAATTCGCTGTGCTTCTCCACCTGAAAGCGACGCCGCAGGTCTAGCCAGAGTTAGATACTCCAAGCCAACATCCAAAAGAAACCCGAGCCTGGCATTCACTTCCTTCATAACTCTCTCGGCAATCTTTGCTTCGCGAGCACCCAGTTTGATTTCCTTCAAAAATTTTGCACAGTCTTCAATTGATAGCTCACAGATTTCCGCGATGTTCTTATCTGCCAGAGTCACTGCTAGAACCTCAGGTTTTAGGCGTGTGCCCTTACAAACTGCACAGGGAGTTTCGCGCATATATGCTTCATATTTTTCGCGACTGTAATCACTTTCTGTCTCACCGTGCCGTCGCTCGATAAATGGAATGACACCTTCGAATCCTGTCGAGTAACTTCTAACTCTGCCGTATCTATTGCGATATTTGACATGCACTTCGTAGTCGTATCCATTAAGTATTGCCTCCTTAGCTTTTGCAGATAATTTTGACCAAGGGGTATTCATGGAGAATTTGATGTCTTTTGCTAAGGCCTCTAGGAGATTGTTGAAATAGTCGGCGCTCTGCCCTCCAGCCCAGGGAGCAATCGCGCCCTCACTGATTGAAATACTGTCATCTGGAATTATTAATTCCTCATCAACTTCTAATTTAGATCCAATTCCCGTGCATTCCGGACAAGCCCCAAATGGTGAGTTGAATGAGAAGGATCGAGGTTCCATCTCTTGAATGGATATACCGCAATCATGGCAGGCTAGTAATTCGCTATAGGTCCGCTCCTTTTCTTCTTTTCCTTTTGCGTCCACAAACTCCAGAGTGACGATGCCATTCGCTAGTCTTAGCGCTGTTTCAATCGAATCTGTTAATCGTTGCTGGGATTCAGGTTTTGCGACAAGTCGATCAATGACTACTTCGATTGTATGTTTCTCTTGTTTCTTTAATTTGGGAGGATCGCTTAGTTGAATAGTGACACCATCGACTCGAGCCCGCGCATATCCTTGTGCTTGGAGATCTTTAAATAGATCTGCAAACTCACCCTTTCTCGAACGAATCATCGGAGCTAAAACTTGGAATCGCGTTTCATTTGGCAAGGCCAAAATTTGATCGACAATATTTTGTGGGGTCTGTTTAGTTATTGGTTTGCCACACTTTGGGCAATGTGGTTTTCCTGCTCTTGAAAAAAGTAGGCGTAGGTAGTCGTATACCTCGGTAATCGTTCCGACTGTGGATCTGGGATTGCGATTAGTAGACTTTTGATCAATAGATACTGCTGGTGAAAGCCCTTCAATAAAATCAACATCAGGTTTATCCATTTGTCCTAAGAATTGTCGAGCATAGGCTGACAGTGATTCAACGTAGCGGCGCTGCCCCTCCGCAAATATGGTGTCGAAAGCCAGTGAGGATTTTCCGGAACCAGAAAGCCCAGTAAAGACAATTAGCGAATTTCTTGGTAAATCTAAAGATACATTCTTTAGATTATGTTCACGTGCGCCTCTTACTATCAATCGGTCTGCGCTCATCAATGACCCGCCTCATCCATTCCGCGCAACTCCTTCTTTAATTCTCTAATCTCATCTCTTAGTCTCGCTGCTAATTCGAATTGCAATTGCTCTGCGGCACTTCGCATCTGTTGGGTAAGAGACTCAATCAAACCTAGAAGTTCAGCACGAGGCAAGGCTACGAGCGACTTCGCATGAACGCCAACTGGCGTCTCACTGACACCACGCCCATTTGAGGAAACTACTTGCGCCGTATCTAAACTCTCTTTTTCGATTAGATCTGTAATATCAGCAATTCGTTTACGCAATGGCGTTGGATCAATACCCATATCCCGGTTGTAGTTCTCTTGCTTGGTTCGACGACGATTAGTTTCATCTATGGCGTTACGCATGGAATCAGTGAGATTATCGGCGTACATATGCACCTCACCTGAAACGTTTCTAGCTGCGCGTCCAATTGTTTGAATAAGTGATCTGGTCGATCGTAGGAATCCCTCTTTATCAGCATCCAATATTGAAACAAGTGAAACTTCCGGAAGATCTAATCCTTCTCGTAGAAGATTTATGCCAATCAGCACATCGTATTCGCCTTTACGCAATTCTCGGAGCAGTTCGACTCTCCTCAATGTATCGACCTCGGAATGGAGGTATCTCACTCTGACTCCGTTATTCGCGAAGTAATCTGTGAGATCTTCCGCCATCTTCTTGGTTAGTGTCGTAACAAGGACTCTCTCATTTCTATCTGCACGTAACTTAATCTCATTCATTAAATCATCAATTTGATTCTTAGTAGGTTTAACAATTATTTGCGGGTCTACCAACCCGGTTGGCCGAATCACTTGTTCTACGAAGGATCCATTGGATTTATCTATTTCATATGGACCTGGGGTTGCAGAGAGATATACCTTTTGCGGAGTTCGTTCTAAGAATTCATTGAATTTGAGCGGTCGATTATCAAGAGCGCTAGGTAATCTAAAGCCATGCTCTACTAATGTTCGCTTTCTCGAGGCGTCACCCTCGTACATCGCTCCAATTTGAGGCACGGTGATGTGCGATTCATCAATAACGCAGAGAAAATCCTCGGGAAAGTAATCGAGGAGGCAACTTGGTGCGCTTCCAGATGCTCGACCATCAATATGCCTTGAGTAATTTTCAATTCCCGAACAAAAGCCCAGCTGTGCCATCATCTCTAAATCAAACTGGGTTCGCATCCGCAAGCGTTGCGCTTCCAGCAGTTTATTCTGACTCTCTAATTCCTTGAGCCGCTCGGCTAGCTCAGTTTCGATATTCGCCATCGCTCGTTTCATTGTCTCCGGACCAGCTGAGTAGTGAGTAGCCGGGAAGATAAATACTTCTTTGACATCGCTCACAATCTCGCCCGTTAAGGGATTAAGAGTCGTCAATCTCTCGATTTCATCTCCAAACATTTCAATTCTAATCGCTAACTCTTCGTATACCGGAATGATTTCGACAGTATCGCCTCGTACTCGAAAGGTTCCTCTTTCAAATGCGACGTCATTTCGCTTGTACTGTATCTCGACAAATTTTCTTAGCAAAATATTTCTTTCAATTGAATCCCCCACTCCGATTCGAATCATTCGATCGATATATTCTTGAGGAGTACCAAGTCCATAAATACAGGAGACCGTTGCTACGACAATCACATCACGTCTCGTTAATAGCGAATACGTAGCCGAGTAACGTAATCTCTCGACTTCGGAATTTACAGATGCATCTTTCTCAATGAAGGTATCCGTTTGTGGAACATAAGCTTCTGGTTGATAATAGTCGTAATAAGAGACGAAATATTCAACGGCATTTTCTGGCATCAATTCTCTGAACTCGTTTGCAAGTTGGGCAGCCAAGGTTTTATTCGGAGCCAAAACTAAGGTTGGCCTTTGAACTTGCTCGATCAACCAAGCAACTGTTGCCGACTTTCCAGTGCCGGTAGCACCGAGAAGCACTATGTCACGATCGCCGCGTTCAACCCTTTCGGTCAGTTCAGCTATAGCGGTTGGTTGATCTCCTGCAGGTTTAAATTCGCTGATTACTTTGAAAGGCTTATCTGCTCGAGGTGTTGAAGTTGCGACTCTACTCATTTCGTTAAGCGCGGCCTTATTTCTTTTTCCCAGATACTTAAGACTTTCTTCTCTAAATCTGAAATATCTCCATCGTTTTCAATCACAAAATCAGAGATGGACTCCCTCTCTTCGCGACTTGCTTGGGCCGCAATTCGTTTTTCAATCTCATAACCCTTAAGGCCTCGCGTAAGTAATCTTGTGCTTCGATCATCTATGTGTGCTTCCACGGTTATGACTAAGTCGAATCTATCTTGTCCGTTGGTTTCGAAAAGCAGGGGAATCTCATTTATAACAACTGCATTCTCACCTGCTCGAGAGGTAATTTTTGCGGCAAGTTCGCGAACTTTT
The DNA here is from genome assembly GCA_018969585.1 of Actinomycetales bacterium. Lineage (GTDB taxonomy): Bacteria > Actinomycetota > Actinomycetes > Nanopelagicales > Nanopelagicaceae > MAG-120802. Next base: position 23,519 of record JAGWYB010000015.1, read on the forward strand.
GGATGGATGATGTTCTCTAAATCCCGTCGGGCGTCTGCATTTTGAAAAATAATTGCAGCCAACTTTGTGCGATCAATTTCACCGTCGACTAAGACTTCATCACCAAATCGCGCAATAACTTCATCAAATCCAGGTTTGCCGCGTTCAATAACTTCACGAGCCAGCTGATCAGAATCGATACAGATCGCACCTAGCTCTGCAAACATCTCAGCAACCAGCGATTTTCCCGCACCGATACCACCGGTCAGCGCTATCGAGAGCATGGCTCGACTCCTAAATTATTTAGAGGTTAGGAAAACCCAACATCTTTAGGCGGTTGGTTCGTCTGGTTGCACAGGTGCAGAGGCAGCGGCTGCAGCATCGGCTGCTTGAGCCTCTGACTTCTGTTTTTTGTGTGCGAGGAATCGCGCTTGCGCTTCTGCGTATTGTCGCTCCCAGGCTTCACGTTGCGTTTCAAAACCAGGTTGCCACTCTTGAGTTTGCGGATCGAAACCCTCTGGGTAAATGAAGTTACCGTTTTCATCGTAGCGCGCAGGCATGCCATATTGAGTTGGATCAAACGCTTCTACTGGAACATCCTGACCTTCATTGGCTTGCTTTAGTGAGAGTGAAATACGGCGTCGCTCAAGATCGATATCGATAATTTTGACAAATAGTTGATCGCCGACCTGGACAACCTGTTCCGGAATTTCAACATGTCGCTCTGCCAGTTCTGAAATATGTACCAAACCTTCGATTCCATCAAAAACCTTGATGAAGGCGCCGAAAGGTACCAGCTTGGTTACTTCACCAGGAACGACCTGATTAATGGTGTGAGTTCTTGCGAATGCTTGCCAAGGATCCTCTTGTGTTGCTTTCAAGGAGAGAGAAACTCGTTCTCTTTCAAAATCTACCTCAAGGACTTCTACTGTTACCTCATCGCCAACTTCGACAACTTCTCCGGGGTGATCGATATGTTTCCAAGAGAGTTCAGATACGTGAACAAGTCCATCAACGCCACCCAAATCTACGAACGCTCCGAAGTTCACGATTGATGACACGACGCCAGTACGAACCTGTCCTTTTTGAAGTTGGTTCAGGAAGGTAGTGCGTGATTCTGATTGTGTCTGCTCAAGATAGGCGCGACGCGATAAAACTACATTGTTTCGATTCTTATCAAGTTCGATAATTCTCGCTTCAACTTGCTTGCCGATATAAGGAGAAAGGTCACGAACTCTACGCATCTCAACCAAAGACGCCGGGAGAAATCCTCGTAGTCCGATATCAACTATCAAGCCACCTTTTACAACTTCAATAACGGTTCCAACAACTACTTCATCTCGATCTTTCTTACCCTCAATTTCGCCCCAAGCCTTTTCGTATTGAGCACGCTTCTTCGAGAGAATTAGGCGACCCTCTTTGTCTTCTTTTTGAAGAACTAGAGCCTCTATACGTTCGCCAACTTTGACTAGTTCGCTTGGGTCCAAGTCATTTCTAATTGATAACTCTCGAGATGGAATTACACCTTCGGTCTTGTATCCAATATCTAGAAGTACTTCATCACGGTCAACTTGTACGACAATTCCGGAGACTAGATCTCCGTCATTAAAATTCTTTATTGTGCCTTCAATGGCTGCTAAAAATTCGGCGGCGGAACCAACATCATTAATTGAAATTTGAGTGGACAAGATTCTCCAAGGTTTACTGCACTAGTAGGGCATGCTCAGGGGCCGACTCCAATTGGGCATTTCCTACTAGGTCTTAGGCGATGCAAGCTCCCAAAGCAAGGAACCGAAGAGTACTTTCCGGGCAGTATTCGGGTCAATTCGTGGATTAGTGAGCAGCTTCGTGCCAATTTCGACCAAAACCAACGTTTACGTCTAGCGGCGCTTTCAAAGGATATGCGGCACCCATCTCTGTACGCACCAGTTTCTCTAAAATCGAACTCTCGTCAACAGCAACTTCGAATATCAACTCATCATGGACTTGGAGCAGGAGCCTCGAATTCATTCCATTCTGTTTCATGGCATCAGCAACTCGAATCATTGCAACTTTAATTATGTCAGCAGCTGAACCTTGTATTGGAGCATTGAGCGCCATCCGCTCTGCGATTTCACGACGTTGCCGATTCTCATGGTTTAGATCAGGTAGATAACGCCTTCGCCCCATGATCGTCTCGGTGAATCCTTTTTCCCGAGCTATTCGAACAACTTCCTTCAAATATCTTTGAATTCCACCGAATCTGAGGAAATAGCGATCCATCAACGCACTGGCTTCATTAGGTGGAATGTCCAGTTGTTGCGCTAAACCAAATGATGAAAGACCGTACGCCAATCCATAGGACATGGCTTTAATCTGGCGTCGCATATCTTCATCTACCTTTGCAACCGAAACTCCAAAAACTTGTGCTGCAACTGTTTTGTGTAAATCTTCTCCTTCCGCAAAGGCGGTTAGTAATCCCTCATCTTGTGACAAGTGGGCCATAATGCGCATTTCAATCTGGCTATAGTCGGCAGTCATAAGCTGTGGGTAAGGTGCTTGAGCTACGAATACCTCTCGAATTCGTCTTCCCTCTTCACTACGAATCGGAATATTTTGCAGATTTGGATTTATTGACGAGAGTCTTCCTGTGGCAGTCACGGTCTGCTGAAAACTGGTATGTATGCGTGAATCTGCTTTTACACACTCTAAAAGTCCATCTACTGTTGTGCGTAATTTCGCGAATTCTCGAGTCTTCAATATGTTCTCCAGAACTCGATGTTTTGTCGTATTGAATAACCACTCGAGAGATTCCGCGTCAGTGCTATATCCCGTTTTGATTCGCTTGGTTTTAGGCAGTTTTAACTTCTCAAATAGTAAGACTTGGAGTTGTTTTGGAGATGAAAGATTAAATTCTTCACCGGCCTCCTTGTGAGCCGCTTTTATTGCATTATCTTCGATATTCAAAAATTCATCTCTCAGCTTCAGCAAATAATCCTTATCAACCCCAATGCCAATCTTCTCCATCAGTGCGAGTAAGACCATGGTCGGCATTTCAAGCTTTTCAAAAAGGTTCAAAAGGTCACGAGATTTCATCTCCAGAATTAAGCGCTCTTCGAGTTCGAATAGCGCGGAGATATGACTTGGCTCTAGGAAGTCTGTAAAGAGATCCGGATTCGAAGATTGGAATTCTATGTCTAGGTACCTCCGTGCAATTGCAGGCAAATCTAAATCTCTAGTGCCTGGATTAATTAGATAGGCCGCAATTTCTGCATCAAATCTAATTTCACCACCTATTTCCGACTTAATAAATTCCTTAGCGCCATGAGTTATAACAACCTTCTCATTGAGCAATCCCGGTGCAACGCCTGTGGATATTGCAGCGCCTTTCGAGGTAACCACATATAGGTTTCCATTTAGTAGCATCGCAGCAACTTTTTTCTCTGGACTCAAAGCATCTATAAATTCCCCAGAAGAAAGCTCTCTCCATTCGCTGATCTTTTGGTTTTCAATCTCTATAGCGTTATCAGTAATTGAGGATTCAGATTCAATATGATCAGGAGCCAGCGCTCTCGCTCGTTCTCGCAACGCCTTTATTTCTAACTCTTCAAATAAGCGGTTAATTTTCGCATAATCGACACCTTGCCAAATCAATTCTTCAAAATGGAAATCTATTGGGACATCTTTTCGCAATTCGGTAAGTTCTCGGTTCTTCAACACAATATTTATATTTGCACGAAGTGAATCGCCAACCTTCCCCTTTATTTCTGAGATGTGATTGATTAAATTCTCAAGATTACCGAATTCGATAATCCACTTAGCAGCCGTCTTCTCTCCTACTCCCGGAATTGATGGCAGGTTGTCGCTGGGATCACCCCTAAGAGCCGCGTAATCCGGATACTGCTTAGGTGTTAATCCATATCGCTCCTGCAAAACATCAGGTGACATTCGAGAAAGATCCGTAACGCCTTTTTTCGGGTAAAGGACGGTTACATTTTTCGAGATTAGCTGGAAAGCATCTCGATCTCCGGTACAGATAAGAATCTCCGCGCTCGTAGGAGATTTTTCGACAATTGAAGCAATCACGTCATCGGCTTCGAAACCCGGCACCTCAAAACTTGGAATCTGAAAGGCGTTAACCAATTCGCTGATGTATGAGAGTTGAGATCTGAATTCGTCCGGAGTAGCTGCCCGATTGGCTTTGTATTCCGGAAAAACTTCGGTTCGAAAGGTTTTTCTAGAAACATCAAAAGCGATTATGACGTGAGTAGGTTTCACATCACGAATTAGATTTATCAGCATCGACGCAAAACCGTAGATGGCATTGGTCGGTTGACCGCTGCTGGTTGAAAAGTTCTCAACAGGAAGGGCGTAAAAAGCTCGATATGCCAGCGAGTGGCCGTCGATAAGCAAAATGCGTGGTTTCATCGTCACAACAATCCTAGATGGCGCACTCATCTCCATCTACAATAAAGACATGAATGATTTCATGAG
>JAGWYB010000041.1 GCA_018969585.1 Actinomycetales bacterium
AAGAGGTAGCCGAACGGGGCGACATCAATAAGCCAGGCCAATATATGGCGTGATCTAGGGAGGGTAACCGCAAGATTTGGGGTTTTATGCCCGGGGGTAAAGAGTTATTCCAGAACCAGCAACATTCGGGTATTTCCCAGGGTATTGGGCTTCACGCTCTCCAGGTCGAGAAATTCCGCGATACCTTCATCATAAGAGCGGAGCAATTGTTGATAAACCTCAGGCTCTACCGGTGCACCAGTTATCTCTTTAAATCCATAACGAGAGAAAAACTCAGTCTCAAAAGTTAAGCAGAACAATCTCTTTAGACCAAGTGTGCGCGCTCTAGCAATTATCGCTTCCATAATTTGATGGCCAAATTTCTTACGGCGAAATTCTTCAAGGACCGCAACAGTTCTTACTTCACCAAGATCTTCCCAGAGAACGTGGAGCGCTCCGCATCCAATTACTTCGCCATTTTCTTCAGCAACAACAAATTCCTGGACATCTTCATAGAGAGTTACAGTTTCTTTTGTTAACAAGCGACGCTGCAGAGTATAGAGATCGATTATTTTGCGAATCGCTTTTATATCTGAAGTTTTAGCGGGACGAATCATTCTGGCTTTACCAATGGGAAGAGAATTGTTTCGCGAATGCCAAGACCGGTAAGTGCCATCAATAAGCGATCGATTCCCATACCAACGCCACCGGTTGGTGGCATGCCGTGTTCCATAGCGCGTAAGAAATCTTCATCCACTTGCATCGCTTCTAGATCGCCTTTCGCGCCTAGCTTTGCTTGTTCAACTAACCGCTCGCGCTGAATTACTGGATCGATTAATTCGGAATAACCAGTCGCAAGTTCAAAGCCATCTACATAGAGATCCCATTTTTCAGCGATGCCCTTTACTTCACGATGTTCGCGGACGAGTGGTGAGGTATCTACTGGATAACCCATTACGAAAGTCGGCTTCTTTAATTTCTCTTTATATAGCGCTTCAAAAATCTCTTCGGCTAACTTGCCAGTTATCCATTTTGGATCGACTTTAAGTCCAATTTCATGTGCAATTTTCTTGAGATCTTCATACTTGGTTTCAGGTGAGACGCTCTTTCCGAGCTCGTCAGAAATCGCTTGGTAGAAATCAACTTCCTCCCAATTGCCGCCAAGATCATGCGTTGTGCCATCTTGATGATTTACTTTATGCGAACCAAAGATTGCCATCGCAGAATTTTGGATAAGTTCGCGAGTTAAATCCTTCATATCGCGCCAATCAGCGTAAGCCCAGTACATCTCTAACATGGCAAATTCCGGGGAGTGACTGGAGTCAGCTCCTTCGTTACGGAAGTTACGATTAATCTCAAAAACTTTTTCGATGCCGCCAACCACACAGCGCTTCAAAAAGAGTTCTGGGGCAATTCTTAGAAATAACTCCATGTCATAAGCGTTAGAGAGAGTTTTAAAGGGACGCGCGGCAGCGCCACCATGCATAACTTGGAGCATCGGCGTCTCAACTTCAAGAAAGCCGGCAGAATCCAAAGTGCTTCGTAAAGATTTCATAACCGCAGGTCGAACGCGCGCAATCTCGCGGGCTTCCGGGCGAACTACAAGATCTACATATCGTTGACGCACACGCGTCTCTTCATTTAGCGGATTATGTTCATTAGGCAGCGGACGTAGCGCTTTAGCCGCAATCTGATAACTCTCAGTAAATATTGAAAGTTCACCTCGTTTAGAGGTAATAACTTCACCAGTTACGCTGACAATGTCCCCGATATCAATATCGCTCTTCCAAGCTTCTAATACGGCTTCGCCAACTTTGTCGAAGGAGAGCATCACTTGAAGTTCGGTGCCATCACCTTCGCGCAACATTGCGAAACAGAGTTTTCCGGTATCGCGTTTGAAGATAACTCGGCCGGCAACGCTTTCGGTAACCCCAGATGCAGAATCGGTAACTAGATCTTTAAATCGCTCCCGAATCTCTTTGAGAGTTGCGGTCCGCGGTACTCGTACTGGATAAGGAGATTGGCCATTCGCTAAAAGAGAATCGCGCTTTTCGCGCCGAATCCTTAGCTGTTCTGGAAGGTCGTTCTCCGCCATATCGGCAGTCTAACCATTGCGCTCATGCACAAGGCGTAAGCCAATCAAAGTTAAATCTGGTTCATGGAAATCCAGCGTTTCGCTAATCCCAAGTACCAGCGGAGCTAAACCTCCCGTCGCAATTACTGAAATCTTCTTATTATTTGGATAAAGATCAACGAGTTCATCACTGATTCGCTCTACTAAACCATCGACCTGTCCGGCAAAGCCATAGATAGTTCCCGATTGCAGGGCTTCCACAGTATTTTTTCCAATTACCGAACGTGGTTTTATCAACTCAACTTTGCGAAGTTGTGCAGCGCGCGCCGCTAACGCTTCAACGGAAATTTCAATACCGGGAGCTAGCGCACCGCCAAGAAATTCACCTTTAGGTGAAACAACATCTAGATTTGTGGAGGTACCGAAATCAACAACGATAGCTGCGCCATCTTTTCCATAGAGATGATGCGCTGCCAAGGTGTTAACAATTCGATCAGCGCCAATCTCTTTGGGGTTATCTACAAGAAGTGGCACTCCGGTCTTCACGCCTGGTTCAATAATTGTGGTTCGAATATCACGGAAATACGAATCAACCATAGAACGGGCTTCGCGAAGTACTGCTGGAACAGTAGAGCAGATTGAGACTCCAGAAATTGTGTAACCAGTAATAAGCGAGCGCCAGAGAATCCAAAGCTCATCTGCGGTATCGCGAGCATCAGTCTTAACTCGCCAACTATCTATTAACTCTTCACCATCAAATATTCCAAGGACAGTGTTGGTGTTTCCAATATCAATCGTAAGTAACATTTAGAAGTCCAATCCGATATCTAAAATTGGAGCCGAATGAGTTATCGCTCCAACAGCTAAGTAATCAACGCCGCATTCGGCATAACTTCTTATGCTCTCTAAAGTTAATCCGCCAGAAGATTCCAAAAGCGTCTCTTGCGCTAGCGCCACCGCTCTCTTGGTATCTGCTATTGAAAAGTTATCCAAGAGAATCATTTCTGGTGAACTTTTTAACGCTTCTTCTAATTGGGTAATGGAATCAACTTCAATTTCAACTGGTAGTCCAGGATATTGGCTACGCACACTTTTAATCGCGGCTGTGATTGAGCCGGCTGCCGCAATGTGATTATCTTTTATTAGCGCGCTATCAGAGAGATTCATCCGGTGGTTCTCACCGCCGCCCATACGGACCGCAAACTTTTCAAGTTGGCGTAGCCCCGGATTTGTTTTGCGAGTATCGCGAATAACCGCTCCCGTTCCTTCAATCTCTTTGACCCAAATTTTTGTAGTCGTTGCAATACCGGAGAGATGGCTAATTAAATTCAGCGCAACTCGTTCTGCGCTCAAGATTGCGCGAGTCTTGCCGGAGACCGTAAATATAGTTTCACCTGGCGCTACCGTTTCACCACAGCGCTTCACAATTTCAATCTCTGTAATTCCAGCTATTTCAAAAACCGCTGCTGCCACATTCACGCCTGCAAGCACGCCTGCTTTTCGACTTCGCAGATTTGCGGTTGAAGTTTGATCAGCTGAGATTGTTGCTAGCGTCGTTTTATCCTCGCTGGCTTTATCTTCAGCGAGCGCACTCTTGATCAAATCGATTAGCGCCACCGGATCGAGGTCTTGCGCTTTTAGGCGCTCAGTGAGCGATGCTGAGATCATCGAAGACCTCCTCATAAGTAGAGCGCCAATTTCCAATCTCATCAATTGCTTGATGAATTCGCTTTCGCCAGGCCTCCGAAGTTTCTGGAAAATCATCTCGAGTATGTGAACCGCGAGATTCAGTTCGTTCTAAAGCGGAGCGAGTTATCGCAGTTGCCAGCAGGTAAAGATTTGTAGTTTCCCAAGCATCGACATTTGCATAAATTGTGGTCGCATCTTTTAAGCGATTTAGAGTTTCGAGCGTTTTAGAGAGTGAATCTTTGGTTCTAACTACCGACGCTCCACGTGACATTGCACGCTGCATCTCACCTCTAACAGATGGTGAAATCAATATTTCTATCGGATCATTTCCAACTGGTTGCTCCCAAGTAGGTAAGTTCTTCGCTATATCTTCAGCGATGCGAGCGCCGAAAACTAACCCTTCAAGAAGTGAATTAGAAGCTAATCGGTTTGCGCCATGCGCGCCGGTGCAGGCGGTTTCACCAACGGCATATAGACCTGGAACTGAGGAGTGACCATTTAGATCAGTGCGAATTCCGCCAGATGCATAGTGTGATGCCGGCGCTACCGGTATTAGGTCTTTACTTGGATCAATGCCAATTTGTGAGCAAGATGAATAAATTGTTGGGAATCTATCTTTGAAATCAATTATTGATTTTGCATCGAGCCAGACATGTTTAGCGCCGCTCTTTGACATTTGACGTGAAATTTCTTTCGCGACGATATCTCGTGGTGCTAAATCGGCGAGTGGATGAACCGATTTCATAAATCGTTCACCACGATCATTTACAAGAAATGCGCCTTCGCCGCGAACGGCTTCGCTAATTAGCGGTTGTTGTCCGCGAGAGTTCTCGCCCATGTAAAGAACCGTCGGATGAAATTGGATAAATTCAACATCTGCAACATCAGCGCCAGCTCTAAGTGCTAACGCGACGCCATCGCCGGTTGAGACTGATGGATTTGTGGTTTGGGAATAGACCTGACCAAGCCCACCAGTAGCAAGTACAACGGCGCGCGCCATAATCTGGCCAACGCCATCACGGCTTCCTTCACCGATCACATGAAGAG
>JAGWYB010000001.1 GCA_018969585.1 Actinomycetales bacterium
GGTTGCCACCGCAATTTCATTAGGTAAAACTCTCTGTTGCTACCAAGTTGAAATCACTAACGATAAAGGTGAAAGAACTTGTACGGCCCGTATTACCTGCCTGATTTTGGCGGATCGTTCTTAATTAATTTTGGATCTAGAATTCCAAGAGCCAATTCCTTCATAGAAATTCTCTGGTCCATCGCAGTTTTTTGAATCCATTGATACGCCTGTACTTCGGAGAGATTTAAAGTTTGCATCAGAACGCCTTTTGCGCGATCCAGCAATTTTCGAGTCTCTAATCTCTCACTGAGATCTGAAATTTCATCTCTCAACTTACTCAATTCAATAAACCTGCTAAAGGCTATTTCAATTGCTGGAATTAGATCGGCAATCGTGAATGGCTTTACTACATAACCCATAACTCCGGCATCGCGGGCTCGTTCTACCAATTCTCTCTGACTAAATGCAGTAAGCATTAGAGTAGGACAGATTGAAATAATTTCTGAAGCAGCAGAAATTCCATCAAGTTTCGGCATTTTCACATCCAAAATCGCAAGATCCGGTTTAAGTTGTTTCGCCAATTCAATCGCCTCTAAGCCGTCCGTGGCTTCACCAACAACTTCATAGCCAGCTTCCTTCAGCATCTCGGACAAATCCATACGAATTAAGGTTTCATCTTCGGCGATGAGAATTCTTGTCATAGACATTACTTAACCTTTTTGTGCCTCGAGTCGGATTCGAACCGACACTATACGGTTTTTGAGACCGTCCTCTCTACCGTTGGAGTACCGAGGCGCGGGGGAAGTTTAGCGATAGGCCGGGGCGATGCCACCTACGGCGTCGCCAATATTGTGTACCCGCATCGCGTTAGTGGAACCAGGAATTCCTGGTGGCGAACCCGCAACGATCATTATTGATTCGCCTCGATTTACTCTTTTAGTTTCCAAGAGAATTGCATCTACTTGCTTAACCATTTGATCTGTAGTTTCTACCAATGGCGTCAGCATTGATTCAACTCCCCAAGAAAGTGCCAATTGACGATAAGTATTCTCATCGGGAGTTAAAGCCACTATTGGGATGCTGGATCGCAATCTAGACATCCTTCGTGCGGAATCACCGGACTTGGTAAATGTAGCTAACATTTTTGCACCAATAACTTGACCCACCTCGGAAGCCGCCTTTGTTATAGCGCCACCTTTGGTTCTCGGGTTGTGTAGAAGATGTGGAATTAAATGCAGCGCGTCAGTTTCTGTCTTTTCAATAATTCTAGCCATCGTCTGCACGGATTCGATTGGGAAATTTCCAGTGCTGGTCTCTCCAGATAGCATGAGGGCGTCCGCGCCATCTAAAACTGCATTGGCACAATCTGTTGCCTCAGCTCTAGTGGGACGAGAGTTGGAAATCATTGAATCTAACATCTGAGTTGCGACAATCACAGGCTTAGCTTGTTCCCTCGCCATAGTTATACATCTTTTCTGTACCAACGGGATCTCTTCAATTGGCATTTCAACGCCAAGGTCTCCACGAGCCACCATGATTCCGTCGAATGCATCAATAATTGAGTTCAAATTTTCGACAGCTTGCGGTTTTTCAATTTTCGCAATCACAGGTCGGAAAACTCCCTCCTCGTTCATGATTGCGTGTACAGCTTTAATGTCATCTGCGCTTCTGACAAACGAGAGCGCAATCAAATCAACTCCTGATCGGAGCGCCCACCTTAAATCGGACTCGTCCTTTTCCGACATCGCCGGCACGGACACCGCCACACCTGGAAGATTAATACCTTTGCTATTTGAGATTTGCCCAGCTTCTAGACACTTAGTTTGAACTAAATTCTTTTCTACTTTTGTAACTTCAACGACGACGCGACCATCATCAATCAACAATAAATCGCCAGGCTTGCAGTCACCAGGTAAACCCTTGTAGGTAGTTCCTACAAGATTTTTTGTTCCTTCAACTTCATCGGTAGTAATAGTCAGCAAATCACCAATCTCAAGATTATGGGACCCCGCGGTAAATTTTCCGAGTCGAATTTTTGGCCCCTGCAAATCGGCCATGATTGCCACTGCAACGCCCGCAGTTTCAGCTGCTTTTCGTACCGCCACTAACCTCTGTAAATGTTCGCTCTGATCGCCGTGAGAAAGATTTAATCTAGCCACGTTCATACCGGCGGAAATTAGTTGAGAAATTCTTTCGTCAGTACTTACGGCAGGACCAAGGGTGCATACGATTTTTGCTCTTCGCAAAATTAACCTCGCTCCAAAACAGAATTAATCAAAGACGGCGATGTCTTAAATACGGACTTAGTCTATCAAGTAGATGAAATTGAATAAATTGCTTTAAATTCCGGAGATATGTGCGAGTTGACCGACTCCGGCTGTAATGGCCATTCCCAGTGCGCCACCCGTAAGTATTCGAAAAGTAGTCTTCGTTACGCTGGCGCCAGCAGTTTTTGCGCTGATTACCCCAGCAATTATTAATCCCACAAAAGTAGTAGCAATTATCGAAAGTGCCTTTCCGCCAAGGCTTGGAGCAAACGCGCCGAGGAATGGAATTAGCCCACCGGCGGTGAAACTGAGCGCCGAAGCTACTGCAGCTTGGATTGGTCTAGCTCTAGTGGCATCGTGATGGCCTAATTCATCGCGAAGATGTGCTGCTAGTGCATCTTTTTCATGAAGTTCTTTGGCGACCTGCTCAGCTAAATGCCTTGAGATGCCACGTGACTCGTAAATCTGAGTTAGTTCTTCTAATTCACCATTCGGATCCTGCGCTAATTGGCGAATTTCAAGTTCTCGATCAGATTTTTCAATATCGTTCTGTGACTTTACTGATACGTACTCGCCTACCGCCATAGACATCGCACCGGCTGCAATCGCCGCAATTCCAGCTGTGATTACTAAATCATTTTTACCCGCGCTGACAATTCCGATCATCAACGATGCGGTCGAAACTAACCCATCATTTGAGCCAAGTACTGCGGCGCGAAGCCAGCCTGCTCGGTGGGCGCGATGCGCCTCTACGCCATTTTGCTGGTCGGCAATTTCCATGTAGAAATACTATCTCTCAAGCGGTTCGATATTGTACTTCGTGCGCGAATGACGTTGCAGATTTCTTTTGAGTAGCAGAGCTGTTGAGAGAGCAATTAAGGCCAAGCTTGTCCAGATATTCAATCTCAAACCCAGTATGAGATTGGCATCGTCAATTCTCAAACTTTCTATCCATAACCTACCAAGAGAATATAGAGCGATATAAGAAAGGAAGATTGAACCACTTTGAAGATTCTTGAGCGCTTTCCATTTAATTAAAACTAAGGCAGCCCCAAGACACCAGAGTGATTCATAAAGGAAGGTGGGATGAAAAGTTTCAAATTGAGAGTAACCGCTTGGTCGATATCGCAACGGGACTTGAAGCGACCAGAAAGCATCTAAGGGCCTGCCGAATAATTCGATATTAAACCAATTGCCAATTCGACCGATGGCTTGCGCTACAAGTAATCCAGGAGCAAGAGCATCTGCGAAGACTGAAAAAGATAAACCGCGATTGTTTTTCGTGCGTCGGTAAAGAAGAAATGCAACTAAAGTCCCTAGCGAGATTGCTCCCCAGATTCCCAGGCCGCCCTTCCATATGTAAAGAGCTTCAATGGGTCGACCGCCATCGCCAAAGTAAAGCTGCGGTGAAGTCGCGACGTGATAAAGACGGCCTCCGATGATTCCCGCGGGAACGGCATAGATTGCAACATCGCCGACTACACCCGGGGCGCCACCAATTTTAATGTATCTTCTATTTCCAATAAATATTGCCGCTGCAACCCCGGCGATAATGCATAGGGCATAAAAATGAATTGTGAACGGTCCAAACTCAAGAAGAGATTGGCTAGGTGAAGGAATCACGCCTACTACTTAGCGGCTTCTACCGCTGCTCTAAATTCATCCAATTTAAATTCCGCACTACTTCGTTGCCAAATAGTTCCATTGATAAAGACTGTTGGAGTTCCCTCTACATTGTATTTTGGCATTGAATTATAGACGGTCTTGACTTCATTAGAATACTTGACATTGTTAATGCAATCCTGAAATGCAGTCGAAGTTATGTTTAATCTTTTACCAATCTCTAATAGATTTGGGGCCAAATAAGTTCCCGAATTTTCTGCACCTTGCACTGTATAAATTGCTTTGTGATAATCCAAGAAACGTCCCTCATCAGCGGCGCAGAATGCCGCATTAGCTGCGAGAACCGATTCATTGGGATCTCTCTCTCTTCCAATAAATGAAGTCATCCTAAAAGTAACTTCAGCCTGATTGCCGCGGACTAATTCGTCTAAATAATCGCCAATTTCGGTTTCAAAATCTTTACAGATTGGGCACTGTGGATCTTCCCAAACTTCAATCTTTGGGAGTGTTCCTTTATTGAAAGCGATACCGAAATCGTCTGCTGGATCTATGGAGGCGTTAAGGATTGGACCATTGTTTGCGGCATCCACTTTCTCAATAGCAACATCAAAATCAGTCTTTTTTGCGGATTGTCGATCAAGAACTGTGAAAATAACCCCTGAGATAACAACTAGCCCGACCATTCCGAGCACTAAATTTCTAGTGAGCGTGTCACCTTTTGGCTGGTTGTCGCGATTTCTTTGACGGGGTTCTTTCGGCATTTCATCTCCTTGTTGGTTCAACTGGTTCAACTGGTTTAACTAAAATCTTATTCTATGAGTAAATAAGGATTAAACGAGACAGTTAGGACCCAGAATAGTCTTCAAATCAGCGCTAAGACTTGGTGAGGCCGTCACTCTTAGCCCATCATCGAGCCTAAATGTGGTCTCTTTAATGCCGCCCTCGATTCTCAAATGAACTTCTCTTGTTCCTGGGTGCGATCGGAGAATTTCCTTCATGCGGTCTACGACCGGAGGTGTACAGCGCTCTGCTTCGACGCGAATTATGTATGGCCCAATCGGAGCTTGATTTACATCGGGAATTGAAAGATCAATCGCAGTAATTCTTAGCGTTTCTTCTCGTTTATCAACTCGTCCTCTAATCGAGACAATTCTATCTTCGATCAGGTTTAAGGCGTGCTGTTGGTAAGAATTAGAGAAAAATAGAACGTCAACTGAGCCCTCTAAATCTTCAAGTGTGACAATCGCCCATGTTGAACCTTGTCGACTAACTTTTCGCTGAACATTAGTAATTAACCCGGCGATCGTAAAAACACTTTCATGGCCGACGCTGTCATCAAGAAGTTGGCTGATGGTTATATCTCTGGCATTTCTTAAAACGTGTTCGACACCCAAGAGCGGATGATCCGAGACATAAAGTCCGAGCATTTCTCTCTCGTAAGCAAGAAGAAGCGACTTCTCCCATTCTTGATTTGGGATATCAAGCGCCACACCAGCGACCCCCGAAGTAATTTGGGTATTGCCGCCAAATAAATCGAATTGTCCAATTGCTTCAGCTCTTTTCACTTCAGATACCGAATCAATTGCCTCTAGATAAACGCTCATCAGTCCTTGACGCGAATGTCCAAGTGAATCGAATGCGCCAGCTTTAATCAAAGACTCGATGGTTTTCTTATTGCATACTGTTGCATCGACTTTCGCAAGAAAGTCTCCGAAGGATTCAAATCTTCCTTTTTCGTCTCGATTTCGAGTAATAGAAGCTACGACGTTTTCGCCAACGTTTCTTATAGCCGCTAAACCAAACCGGATGTCGTTATTTCTAGGAGTGTATTCGGCATCTGATTCGTTTACATCGGGAGCGAGAACTTTAATTCCCATACGTCGGCATTCGCTCAGATATAAAGCGGTTTTCTCTTTATCGCTTTGTACGCTAGTGAGAAGCGCAGCCATATATTCAGTTGGGTAATTTGCCTTCAAGTAAGCCGTCCAAAATGAAATTACTCCGTACCCGGCGCTATGCGCTCGATTGAAAGCGTAATCCGAGAACGGAATTAGAGTTTTCCATAATTCCTCAATAGCTCCGCTAGAAAATCCGTTTTTAGTCATGCCGGCTTCGAAGTGCACATATTCTTTATCAAGGATTTCTTTATTCTTTTTTCCCATCGCCTTACGTAGAAGATCTGCTCGTGCAAGTGAAAAGCCAGCGACCTTTTGTGCGATGGCCATGACTTGTTCTTGATAGACAATTAGGCCGTACGTATCGTCAAGAATTTCACTCAGCGGTATTTGTAATTCCGGATGAATTGGTTCGATTCGCTTTCGCTTATTCTTTCGATCCGCATAATCATTATGAGCGTTAACTCCCATCGGCCCCGGGCGATAGAGGGCGATCACAGCCGAGATGTCGGCGAAAGCGTCTGGGGCCATCGAGCGAAGTAAGGCTCTGATAGGAGCGCTATCTAATTGAAATACCCCTAATGTCTCCCCTCGGGAAAGTAATTCAAAGGTCTTTCCATCTGCAAGTTCTAACTCCTCAAGGACAACTTTCTTACCTCGATTCTTTTCGATGTTAGATATGCAGTCATCTAAAACAGAGAGATTTCGAAGTCCAAGGAAATCCATCTTTAGCAAACCAGTCGACTCACATGCGCTCATATCAAATTGAGTAATAGTGGCGCCATCAGTATCACGCCTATGAATTGGAATCACATCAAGAAGTGGTTCGCGACTTAAAATTACGCCAGCGGCATGGACGCCTGGTTGGCGCTTAAGCCCTTCAATTCCGCGGGCCATATCCACAATTATTTTGGCATCGGAATCTTCTTCATATATGTTTCTAAACTCCTGAGCTTCTTGGAATCGTTCATGCTCCTTGTCAAATATTCCTGAGAGCGAAATGTCTTTGCCCATAATTGAAGGTGGAAGCGCCTTAGTTAATTTGTCACCGAGCGCGAATGGATAGCCCAGAACTCTTGTTGCATCTTTTATTGCTTGTTTTGATTTGATGGTATTAAAGGTGATGATCTGGGCAACTCGATCTTCACCATACTTATCGATCGCATAGCGAATCATTTCGCTGCGGCGGCGCTCGTCGAAATCTAGATCAATATCGGGCATAGAAATTCGATCTGGATTAAGGAAACGCTCAAAGAGCAAGCCATGCACAATTGGATCGAGCGCAGTTATATCAAGTGAATAGGAAACTAGAGATCCTGCGGCAGAACCTCTACCGGGGCCAACTCTGATGCCAACTGATTTTGCGTGGGAAACTAAATCTGCCACGACGAGAAAATACCCAGCAAAACCCATCTTGGTCATAACTTCTAATTCGAAATCAAGCCGTTGTCGATACTCTGGCGAAGGATTGGGTATCTTCTTTTCTAAACCTATTTTGGCTTGCTTTACTAGCCAAGAATTTTCATCTTCTCCGGAGGGTACCGGGAATTTCGGTAGCAGGTTTTCATTCTCGCGAAGTTTTACATTGCATCTCTCGGCTATCAGTAGAGTGTTATCGCAGGCAATTTCAACGTCTCTAAATAAATGACGCATAGTTGCGGCGTCCTTTAAATAGAACTCATCGCTATCAAATTTGAATCTTTTTGGATCAGCCAGAGTGCTTCCGGAGCCAACTGAGAGAATTGCTTCGTGATGACGGGCGTCGCCCTCGTATACATAATGAAGGTCATTAGTTGCTAGAAGTGGTATTCCAAGATCCTTGGAAAGTTGAAGTAATCCCTCTTTTAC
Source organism: Actinomycetales bacterium (assembly GCA_018969585.1). Classification (GTDB taxonomy): domain Bacteria; phylum Actinomycetota; class Actinomycetes; order Nanopelagicales; family Nanopelagicaceae; genus MAG-120802. The sequence goes on from JAGWYB010000001.1 coordinate 7,616, forward strand.
GCGCCGTTCAATTTCCAGACCGTGATCCATTAACTCAACAAAGTAGTTTCCTGAGCCGAATATTTCTAAGTACTTAGCCGCTGCAGCGCGGGCCTCGTTGTAGGCGCCCATCCGCAATCTAGTTTGGATTTCACCGCCGGGGCAACCAGTGGTTGCAATTAATCCCGATGAATATTTCTGGAGTAATTCCGCATCGATCCTTGGCTTGTAATAGAAACCTTCTAATGAGGCAAGCGAAGCTAATTTGAATAAGTTTGATAGACCAAGATTATTCTCAGCGAGAATTGTCATGTGGGTATATGCGCCTCCGCCTGAAACGTCATCCTCTCCGCCGTCTGCCCATTTGACTCGTTTCTTATCAAATCTAGATTCAGGAGCTACATATGCTTCGATTCCAATGATGGGTTTTACGCCTTCAGATTGCATTGATTTATAGAAATCAAAAGCGCCAAATACATTTCCGTGATCAGTAATCGCTATGGCGTTTCCGCCTTGTTTCTTTACTTCTTTCGCGAGTTGGTCGATTCGCGCAGCGCCATCGAGCATCGAATACTCGGTATGAACATGTAAATGCACGAATCCTTTGCTCATGGGCGGTGAGATTACTACCCGGCTAGGACGTTGCGGTTAAAATCGAAAGGGCGCGTTTTAGGTCCTCGGGGTACGGTGACGAGAGCGCAATTCGTTTGCCGCTAGTGGGTTGCAGAAAGGCCAATTCCATCGCGTGGAGCCAAGGTCGACGCAGCTCCAAACGATCGGCTAACACTGGATCTGCGCCATATGCCAGGTCGCCAACCAACGGATGGCGTAGCGCATTGAAGTGAACTCTGATCTGATGCGTTCTTCCAGTCTCAAGTTCGATTCTTAGCAAGCTAGTACCCGCTAGATATTCAATCAATTCGAAATGGGTGATGCTGGGTTTCCCATCTGCAACCACAGCGAATCGATAATCTTCACGAGGATGTCTTCCAATAGGAGCATCAATAGTTCCTTCTGGCGGATCCATATGCCCTTGAACTAATGCGTGATAAACCTTCTCAACTTTTCTCAATCTAAATTGATCTTTTAAATTGAGATATGCGTCCTCATTTTTTGCTACGACCATTAGACCTGAAGTTCCTACATCGAGCCTTTGAACAATTCCTTTTCTCTCCTCCGATCCCGAGGTTGAGATTCTGCAACCCAGAGAGATGAGATCACCAAGAACTGTCGGTCCCTGCCAACCAGGACTTGGGTGAGCTGCAGTGCCCACCGGTTTATCGACTACAACGACGTCGTCATCTTCGTAAACAACTTGAATAGATTCACTTGTTACCCTGGTGAAATCCAACGGATCAATGACCTCTGGTAACTTAACGTCGATTCTTTTACCCGCAATGACTCGATCAGATTTAGATAGCTGCGTTTTCCCTAATCGCACTCTGCCTGCATTTAATAAATCAGCCGCAGCGCTGCGAGATACCTCTAATAGTTTGGAAATTGCGATGTCTGCTCGCTCGCCGTTTAGTTCATCGGTAACTTCAACCGAGCGGTGTTCGCCCTCGCCGGTCATCTCTCGACTCCCTGAGAGTCGCTTTCCCCACGGTTTTCACGATCATCGCGAAACGGAATATTGAAGGTAGCGAGCAGGGCCAGGCTTATCCCAGCAATCACAATTGCGCTATCTGCAATATTGAAAGTTGGCCAATTGGGGAGTTCTATCCAATCGATAACCTCTCCGCGCCATACGCCAGGCGGTCTAAATATTCGATCAAAGAGATTGCCGAGTACTCCACCCAACAACAGAGACATCGCTATTGCCCAGCGCAAACTCGTCACCTGGCGAATGAAATAGATTAATAATCCAGCGACTACCATCTTGAGCGTCGTGAGAATCAGGGTGGCTTCAGTCAATACGTTAAAAGCTGCACCTGAATTTGTAGAATAGGAAAACTTAAGGAATTCACCAATAACTTTTATATCCGGTGCATAACGTAGATACGTTTCAGCCCAATTCTTTGTGGCTAGATCTAGACCGAAGATTCCAGTCGAAACGATAATGAAATATCGACCTATCCGGGTATTGACCGAGGAAGTCAGCGGCGCTCTTCTTTCTGCTTGCAGACCATACATAGCGTCGCTCTAGGGAAAACTTTTAACCTAGCCTTGCCAATTGGATTTCCACAATCTTCACATCGACCATAGGTCTTAGTATCAATTCTCTCAAGCGCTCTCTCAGTTTGTAAGACCATATCTCTAGCGTTATAAACCAAAGACATTTCATGTTCGCGCTCAAAAGTTTTAGTTCCAGCATCTGCTTGATCATCGCCAGCGCCGACGCCTGATGCTTCTATTAGAGCGTCCATCTCGCTCTCAACTTCTGCCAACTCTTCTCTCAAACGAATCAAGTCTTTTGCCAATTCACTCCGAATCGCCTTTAGTTCCAGTGCAGTCCAATTTTCGGCACCTTCGCTAACAACTAGTGGGGCGGGCGCTGCCTTTATCGGTTTAAGTGGAGCAGGTTTTTTTCCAGGCTTAACTTTGCGGATGGGCGGTGGTAGCACCAAACGCTTCTCTTCGACAACTGCTATGTCGCTCGATTCGATTTCGGGTTTATAAACGGAGATTGTTGTAGCACCTTTTGCAGTACTAGAGGTCAAGGCCGTTTTATGCTGTCCCTTGATAATTGAGGGCGCTGCCTTTTTAGCAGTTTTCAAGAGCGGTTTTTTAGGTTGAGTAGGTTTAGCAATCTTCTTTACGACTGGCTTCTTTGCGACTGGCTTCTTTACCGCAGCCTTCTTCGATTTAGGTGCTTGCTTTTTAGCAGCCTTGTTCGGACTTTTCTTCGAGGTTTTTTTTAAAGGCACAGCGCCGAAGGCTAGGGGTTCGCTAGCCCAATTGCCACTCGCCGCGGTTCTTGGATTACAATTCGAGGACTTGCTTAAGAATACGCAGTGACCGGGCCATCACCCGAGAGCGTGTCGGAAGAAATGCGCCGAGAGGCCAAGTAGAGCCGACTGCAAGTTAGAGGTTCGCCGGAAGGTGAACAAGGTGGGTGGTACCGCGGTCATCGATCGCCCCTCCAATTCAGATCAAGAGATCGAACCGGAGGAATCGTGCCAGGCAAGTCGCCATATCAACCGCTTAGCCCTCAGATTGATCTGCCTGCGATTGAAAAATCAATTTTAGAGTTTTGGAAAAACGAAGATATTTTTCACAGAAGCGTGACTTCGCGCAGTGGCGGCGCATCGTGGACTTTTTATGAGGGTCCGCCAACTGCAAATGGAATGCCGGGTACTCACCATATTGAAGCGCGCGTGTTCAAAGATGTCTTTCCTCGTTTCCACACTATGAAAGGTAAGCATGTAATCCGAAAAGCTGGATGGGATTGTCATGGGCTTCCAGTTGAAATCGCAGTTGAGAAAGAATTGGGATTTTCCGGAAAAGGCGATATCGAGAAGTTTGGAATTGCTCAATTTAACGAAAAGTGTCGCGAATCCGTCCAGCGACATGTAGACGCATTTACGGAAATGACCGAGCGAATGGGATTCTGGGTTGATTTTGATGAGGCTTATTGGACGATGTCGGATGAGTACATTGAAAGTGTTTGGTGGTCCCTAACAGAAATTCATAAGAAGGGACTTTTAGTTCAAGATCATCGAGTTGCGCCCTACTGCCCAAGATGTGGGACTGGTCTCTCAGATCATGAACTTGCTCAGGGCTATGAAACTGTTACTGATCCTTCTGTTTATGTTCGCTTCCCCGTAACTTCAGGCGAATTAGCAGAACTACAAGCTAGTTTTCTGGTCTGGACAACGACTCCTTGGACTTTGGTCTCGAATACCGCAATTGCGGTAAATCCCGAAGTGACTTATTTAGTCGTACGAACTGCAGAAACCGAAAAACAGAAATCAGAAGTCCTAATAGTCGCAGAACCACTTGTGAACGTAGTAGGGCCAAATTATGAAGTGTTAAAACGATTGCCTGGAAAAGACTTGGAAAAAATTAATTATCAGAGACCATTCGATATGGTTGAAATTCCTGAATCTCATTTCATCGTGCTTGCTGATTATGTAACAACCGAAGATGGAACTGGTTTGGTTCACCAATCACCTGCTTTTGGTGCCGACGACCTAGCAACTTGTCGAAGATACGGTCTACCAGTTGTGAATCCAGTGTCTGCAAGTGGTCATTTTGATTCCAAATTGCCGCTAATCGGAGATATGTTTTTCAAGGAAGCCGATAAGCCACTCGTAAGATCTCTGAAAGAGAGTGGAAAGCTATTCAAACAGCAGCCTTATGAGCACTCATACCCTCACTGCTGGAGATGCCACACCCCTCTGATTTATTACGCCCAACCATCTTGGTACATCAGAACTACGAAACTTAAAGACGAACTGCTACGAGAAAATGCCGCGACGGACTGGCATCCGGAAACCATTAAAACTGGGCGCTTTGGAGATTGGCTTAATAACAATGTCGACTGGGCGCTCTCCCGAAACCGCTATTGGGGCACGCCACTTCCTATTTGGCGTTGCGAGGATGGACACGAGAAGTCGGTTCCTTCGCGAAGTGAACTTTCTAAATTAGCTGGAAGGGATTTAGCGGAGCTTGAATTACACCGTCCTTATGTAGATGAAGTTGTATTCAATTGTGACGAGTGTAAAAAAATAATGAAACGAACTCCCGAAGTTATAGATTGTTGGTACGACTCGGGCGCGATGCCATTTGCGCAGTGGGGGTATCCGCACAAGGAAGGATCTGAGAAAAAGTTTAAAGATTCTTACCCTGCGGACTTTATTTGCGAAGCTATTGACCAGACCAGAGGCTGGTTTTACACGCTAATGGCAATTGGAACTATGGTTTTCGATAAATCATCATATAAAACCGTTCTCTGTCTCGGTCATATTCTTGATAAAGATGGTCGAAAGATGAGCAAACATCTTGGAAATGTATTGGAACCAATGCCATTGATGAATCGGCATGGAGCTGATGCCGTTCGCTGGTACATGCTCGCCTCAGGATCTCCATGGAGCGCGCGTAGAGTTGGGCACGAAATCATCTCTGAAGTCGTTAGAAAAACTCTTTTAACTTACTGGAATACCGTATCTTTTCTAGCGCTCTACGCGAGTGCGTCCGACTTCGTGCCATCTGCTGTAGCGGCTCCAAAAGACCGACCTATGATGGATCGCTGGATACTAAGCGAACTAAACAGTGTCATTAAATTAGTTGATAACTCTTACGAGAATTTTGATTCTCAAGGTGCTGGTGCAGCTCTCTCCCAGTTTATTGATGACTTATCCAATTGGTATGTGCGACGATCTCGACGCCGCTTTTGGGATGGTGACCCAGCAGCGCTTGCCACACTGCACACATGTCTTGAGACAGTTACTTTACTGATGGCTCCGATGGTCCCATTTATCACTGAGCACGTATGGCAATCATTAAATCGCGTAGTAGATCCAAAACTTCCAGTATCAGTTCATCTCGCAGATTTTCCGATTTCTGATGAATCTCTAATTGACGAAAACTTATCTATGAACGTTTCCCTAGCGAGAAGGCTGGTCGAATTAGGACGCGCCGCTAGAGCTCAATCTCAACTTAAAGTCCGACAGCCGCTTTCGCGTGCTCTCATATCAGCAACCGGCTGGAAGGGACTTCCTAAGGAGTTGAAAGAACAAATTGCGGATGAATTGAACGTTGAACAATTAGATGACCTTGCTGGAGTGGGCAGCGAACTTGTGGACATCACCGTTAAAGCTAATTTCAAATCTCTAGGAAGCCGTTATGGCGCAACTGTGCAGGAGATAGCAAAGTCGATTGCGTCAGCTAATCCAGTAAATCTGGTTTCCTCAATTAGAAACCAGGGCGAGGCCGAAATCGTTGCTGCTGGAGAGTCATATCGGATTATCGAATCTGATCTGGTGATTACTGAGACTCCGAGATCGGGATGGTCAGTCGCATCTCATGCCGGCGAAAGCGTCGCCCTAGATCTCGCCTTAGATCAACGATTGATTGATAAAGGAGTAGTTCGCGAAGCAATTCGAGCAATTCAAGATGAGCGAAAGAGCTCTGGCTTTGAAGTTACGGACCGAATTCGCATCAAATGGAATAGCCGGCCGGAATTTATATCCGCAATTAGTGGCGCAATCGATCACATAAAAGATGAAGTACTCGCGGTAGAGATGGAATTACGCCCAGAGCTTCCATTCGGAGTCGATGAATTAGGTTTAAAACTTGAACTTCGAATTAACTAAGAATTCCAGTGAGTATCGAAATCGCAAAGAACAAGAGAATAAAAGATAAATCAAGGGCGACCGGCCCTAATCGCAATGGCGGCACAAACCTTCGAACGAAGGAAAGTGGACGATCGGTAAGAGTGTAAATAATTTCAGCAAGAGGCATCAAAATGCCCCGTGGTCTCCAATCGGGACGGAACATCCTGACGTAATCCAGAATTAATCGCGCAAAAAGCGCTAAGAGAAATATATTAAGTGCAAAAACGATCCAGCCAGTGATGTTGATCAAGATTAGCTTTGATTAAACAGGCTTGCTTGCGCGGCGGCGCTCTTCTCTTCGCCACTTACAGTCACATTTGGAGGAGTTAATAAGAATACTTTCGAAGTTACTCGCTCAATCGTGCCTGCGTGGCCAAAAACGAGTCCCGAAGCAAAATCGATCAACCGTTTTCTCTCAGACTCTTCCATGTCACTAAGATTCATAATTACCGGATTACCTTCGCGGTAATACTCACCGATTGCTCGGGCTTCGCTATAAAAACGAGGCGTGATGGTAACTATCCGATCCATACTCCCCTGAGGTTGCGGCAGAGCGCTCTGGGCAACACTTAATCTGGGTGTTGATGGTGTCGATGGTTTTGCGACTTTAACTGCCGGACGATCAATAGCAGGCGTTTGCGAACCATCATCTTCAGTTAGACCGAGATAATTCGTCATTCTTCTCAGGGCGCTAGACATGGGTAAATTTTAGACTTTCCCGGAGCGGGTTCCGAGTATTGAGCTACCAATTCGAAGATGTGTCGTTCCAAATTCCAGGGCTTGCTTGTAATCACCACTCATTCCGGCGGAAATGTAGGTAGCGCTAGGCGCCATCTGCTGGAGCTTTTCAGAGAGTCTTGCCAACTTCTCAAAGCCGGGGCGAGGGTCTCTATTCAACGGGGCGATACCCATTAAACCTACGATTTCAATAGATTGGAGTGATTGGATCTCTGATACATAATCCGGCATATCTTCGGCAGCAATACCACTTCGACCTTCGCCTCTCTCATTCTCATCGAGGTTTATCTGAAGGAATACTCTCTGAATTTTTCCGAGACTCTGTGAGATTTCATTTATCTTTTTGGCGTGCTTTAGATCCTCAAGCGAATGAATGAAGTCACTCCAACCAACTAGTGACCTAAGTTTCTTGCTTTGTACTCTCCCTTGAAAGTGCCAGATTGCATCTTCAGGCATCAATTCCGATTTTTCTCGACCCTCTTCATCTCGATTTTCGCCAAATTCGCGCTCTCCAAGTTTATAGAGAATTTCTACATCTGAGAGTGGAAAAGTTTTAGTAACCACTATCAAAGTTACCTTTGGCGGGATTTGAGATCTGACTTCGCTTAGATTTACCGCTAGCTCTTCCTCTCGACTCATGACAGCCAAATTACACCTGCTTGTCTGCCTGTTATGCCATCTCTTCTATAGGAGAAATATCCAGGAGTATGCGAAACGCATATATTTGAAGTGCGGTGGTTTACTCCCGCTCTAGTTAACTTTGCGCTGACTCCAGCTGATACGTCTACGCACCTTTTTGTTTCATCACTTCCTGCAGTGGGCTCTGAGGCGACAACACTCCGATAACTATCTAAATCAACTTGATAACAGCTCTTACAGATAGCTGGTCCAATTTCAGCTTGTAAATCATTCATAGAGAAACCATGGCTCTTGAAAGTCTCAAGAGTCGCCTCCACTACTCCGGCTATCAAGCCACGTCTTCCAACGTGCACAGCAGCGATTGCCCTTTGACTAAACAGAAGAAGCGGAGTGCAGTCCGCAACTAATGTGACTAAGGCGATATTGCGAAGTTCTGTATAAAGCCCATCCGCAACAACTGGATTACCGGGATCTGAATTATGATCAATAACTGCTATTTGGTTCCCGTGAACTTGATTCATATAGAAAATCTTTTCTGGGGATAATCCGATTTCATTAGCTAATTTTTTTCTATTTGCTTTAACTGAAACTTCGCTATCTCCTACATGGAGCGCAAGATTCTTCGATTCAAATGGGCCAATACTTGCCCCACCGAGACGATTGGTGAAGAGCGTCCTCGCCATTCCTACTTCATGAAATCTGGAACGTCGATATCGTCTTCGGCTACCAATTCTTCAAAAGTTATTCGACGTCTGGTTGTCTCAGGCACATCCATAGCAACAGAGATCGGGTCATTTGACGGTATCGGATCGGCCTGTCCATTTAGGGAGGCAGAATTAAGAACTGGGACTGAAACGCGCTTCGGTACGCCACCTTCGAAACCTGCGGCAATTACCGTGACTCGTACTTCATCTCCCAGCGAATCATCGATAACAGTTCCGAAAATTATGTTGGCATCTGGATGGGCGTACTTGGCCACTAACTCTGCTGCTTCGCTGATCTCAAAGAGCCCTAAGTCAGAGCCACCGGCGATCGAAAGTAACACTCCGTGCGCACCCTCAATTGATGCCTCCAATAACGGTGAAGAGATTGCCAATTCAGCAGCTCTAGTTGCTCGTGCTTCTCCTCGCGCTGAACCAATTCCCATGAGCGCTGAACCTGCACCATCCATAACGCTTTTCACATCAGCAAAATCTAAATTGATTAGACCAGGAGTTGTTATCAAATCAGTTATGCCTTGAACTCCCGAGAGTAGAACTTGGTCAGCAGTTCTAAACGCTTCGGGTGCAGAGATAGATCTATCTGAAATAGATAGAAGACGATCATTTGGAATTACGATTAAAGTATCAACTTCTTCTCGTAGTTCTTCAATGCCAATTTCTGCTTGTGCAGTTCTACGCTTACCTTCAAAACTAAATGGCTTTGTAACAACACCAACAGTTAGCGCTCCAACGTTCTTCGCAATTCTTGCAACAATCGGGGCGCCTCCAGTTCCGGTTCCGCCTCCTTCGCCAGCGGTAACAAAAACCATATCTGAGCCACGAAGCACTTCCTCAATTTCTTCTGTGTGATCAATCGCGGCTTGCTTTCCAATTTCAGGGTTTGCGCCAGCGCCAAGGCCGCGCGTTAATTTTCTGCCGATATCTAATTTGACATCAGCATCACTCATTAAAAGAGCTTGTGCATCGGTGTTTATTGCAATGAATTCAACGCCTTTTAAACCAGCATCGATCATTCGATTAACAGCGTTAACGCCGCCACCGCCAATGCCGACGACTTTAATTACCGCCAAATAATTTTGTGGTGTCGCCATTTCTGCCTCTCTCCGACCCTAATTCTCAACTTTAGAGTTAGGGTTCCTATTTATAGTGCGCGCAAAAGTAGGCGGGCAAGGGTTAGGTATCAAACACCGACACGATAAATCTATAAGTAAAAAATGACTCTAAATTGCAATTGGCGAAAGTGGATTTGAAAGGTCAAAACTTTTGGCACTGCGATTCTCTTTCAACTCCAACAATCTATTTAATACTTCAAGCTTTAGATCTAGCTCTTTGACATTCCCCCAATAAACCTCCAACCGTCGACTATCTAGGATGAGAGTTGAGGAGATATTCCCCCCGTTAGGGGCATTGATTCCAAGAATGGTCCACTCATTCAATTTGGCGACTAAATCCCGGAGCGAACCCTTCAATTGATCGTCCTCGCTGCCCATGTTGATCTCGGGAAGTCCGGAGCCTTTCTTCAGTAATTCACTGACCTCAAGAAAGTTCGCCTCATCTTGATTGACGTAAATGACTGATAAGTCCTCAGCGAGAAATGGAATCTGGCCCGGCGCAGCGGTCCAGCTCGAATTCAATCTAGCCATAACAACCTCGGGCTCAATTGCCAAAGTGACTTTTCCTGTAACAAAGTTCCGAGACAGGTCGACTTGGCTTGCCCAGGTCAGATTTCTCAATTTTCCATTTAGCTCGCGTCTATCAATTCGTGCTATTGGCTTGCCGACTTGCGAAGCTAAATCGAGCGTTTTTTCAATAACAGTCTTTCTATCTGGATTTTCATCAACGACTTCGAAACTCTTTACAGCAAATACATTTGTCCAACCCAGCACGTAAGCGAGGGCCGCAAATAACAGAGTGACAAGAATTCTTTTCAAGTTATTGTCTCTGTAAATTCTCTAGAATTAACGGAGCAAGTGCGGTCACATCCCCCGCCCCTAGCGTCAGGACTAAATCTCCTGGCTTGGCTTTATTGACAACTTGAGAAATCACATCGGGCATTGATGGTTCATAGGTAACGCTGCCGGGATCCATCCGGTGGGCTATTACAGCTGATGTTATTCCGGGAATTGGACTCTCATCAGCAGGATAAATCTCCAAAAGATAAGTGTGATCTGCTGCTGCCAATTCTCTTGCAAATTCTTCAGCAAACGCTTTCGTTCTAGAAAATCTATGCGGCTGAAAAACTGTTAATACCTTGCCCGCGCCCGCAAAAGATCGAGCAGTTTCGATAGTGGCCTTGATCTCTGTTGGATGATGACCGTAATCATCTATAACTGTGACGCCATTTACTACTCCGCGAATCTCAAATCTGCGTCGGGCGCCGCTAAATGAAGCTATGCCCTCAAGCAATTTATTTACCGGTGCGCCCAATTCAATGCCTGCCGCTATGGAAGCCGCTGCGTTTAAAAGATTATGTCGACCCGGTATAGCCAACTTCATCTCGCCTAAAACTCGACCGTTAAACGTTAGGCGCGCCATAGCACTTGTGGGAGCTAGATGAATTCGATCCAACAAAAGGTTTGGGTCTCCCTCGGTACCGTAGGTTATTACCTTTAAATTTGAATCAGAGATTTTTTCAATTAATCGCTTGGCGCCCGAGTCATCGCTACAAATCACTAAAAAGTCTTTGATAGTTCGACTGAATTCCGAAAACAGATTATCGATTTGGTCAAGATTTTCGAAGTTATCGACGTGGTCTAACTCGATATTTGTTATCACGGCGCCAGAGGGTCGATAGCTTGTGAAAGAACCATCCGATTCGTCGGCCTCGACCACGAAAATTTCACCGCTTCCATGATGAGCATTGGTGCCTGAATTTCTAATTGAGGCGCCAATTGCGAATGAGGGATCTAGTCCGCTGCGTTGTAAAGCAACGGTCAACATCGAGGTCGTTGTAGTTTTTCCATGGGTCCCCGCGACTGCAACGGATCTTTTGCCAATCAGAAGAGCAGCGAGAGCTTCCGCGCGACCAATAACTGGGATACCCAATTGATTTGCAGCAATAATCTCCGGGTTTGAAGTGGGAATCGCACTGGAGCGAATTACAATCTCCGCTCCCTCTATGTTTGCAGGGTCATGTCCAATCTGAATTTTGAAGTCTAATGCGCGCAAACTATCTAACGTTGTGGAATCATGAAGATCGCTTCCAGATATTCTTGCCCCGCGAGCAGCCATCACTCGAGCAATCCCGCTCATTCCGGATCCACCAATGCCTACAAAATGAATTGAGATATCAGGAAGCCTTTTTGCCCAACTATTAGTCATGGGTTTTCTCTCGACTTTTTTCTTCGATTAATACTTCTATGAGTCTAGCGATTTCTGAGGCGGCTCTGATATTTCTTCTCGTAGTTGAAAGCTTTTCGTGTTTTCTTGCGATGATTCCGGGAAGATTTTGGCGGAGCCAATCACCATTGAATGCTTCATCTGAAACAAGTACCGCATTTCCAGAATCAACAAGCTCCGAGGCGTTTTCAGCTTGTTCGCCATTTCCGTGTGGCAACGGGACCAAAATCGCAAATTTACCAACGGTAAGAAGTTCGGCGCATGTAACGGCACCACTGCGAGTGATTAGATAATCTGAAACATCATAAATTGCGGGCATATCTTCAAAATAAGGCAGTGGAAAATAGTCGCTTTTGCGCTCTGGAAGCGGATTGTTTGGGCCAACCGCATGAATAATCTGGAGCCCTGTAACACTTGGATTTTTAATGTAGTCGGAGATTGCGGAATTTATTCGACTCGAACCTTGTGAACCTCCAAAAACCGCAACAATCGGGCGACTGGGATCTAGTCCAAAACTATTTGCTCGCTCATTGCGCTTTATTGCTCCGCTCTCGGCGAGTTCGGAAATCCCAGTTCTAATCGGAATGCCAGTCAAAATTGACTCGGGCCAAATTGTCTTAACTCTAGAGAAATTAACCGCTACAACATCGGCAAACTTTCTACCTAATCGATTTGCCCATCCTGGTTTCGCATTTGCTTCGTGCACCACAATTGGGATTGATTTCGACCAAGCAGCAAGATATGCCGCAGCACTAACGTAACCGCCGAATCCAATTACAGCATCAGTTTGCGCGAGTGCGCGTCTGGCTTGTTGAATCGCACTGATGAATTTAATTGGAAATAAAACCGATTCGATTGAAAATCTTCGTGGCAGCGTAACTTTTGGAATCGTTATAAGCCGATAACCTCGAGCAGGAACTAGCTTTGCTTCAATTCCATTGGCAGTACCTAGAAACAAGCATTCCCATTGACCCGGCAATTTTGAGATTTCATCTGCTACCGCCAGCGCAGGTTCGACATGTCCCGCGGTGCCTCCGCCAGCAAAAAGAATTTGTCTTTTCATTATTTTACTTTACGGTTTCTAATCTCTTCAATGATTGCAGGATCTCGCTTCATAACTCCTAACACGTACCCAATTGCAAGAAAGGTCGAAATCAATGAAGACCCGCCATACGAAATTAATGGAAGTGTCACGCCTACGACAGGCATCAGACTGATTACGCTTCCAATATTCATCACTACCTGAATTGCAATCCATGATCCGATTCCGACAAGAACATATTTATCAAAAGGTTTATTTGCTCGAATAGCTACTCTAAAGATGGCAAGAATTAGTAGCGCGTAGAGCGAAAGTACGGCCAGAGTGCCCAAAAGCCCGAGCTCTTCGCCAATCACAGAAAATATGAAATCAGTATGTGCTTCAGGCAAGCTTCCCCACTTCTGTTTTCCTGAACCTAGACCGGTTCCAAATGCACCACCAGAAGCCAATCCCATAATGCTGTGAGCTTGCTGCCAACCAGCGCTCTTATAGTTTTCTTCCGAAAATGGGTTTGAGAATGCGGCAAATCGATTTAATCTTGTTTGATTCGAGGCAATCAAGATGATTGCACCGATAATCAATACCGATGAAAGTAAAAGTATTCTTTTAATTGAAATCCCGGCAACAAAGAGAACTGATAGAAAAATACCACCTACGACTAAGGCAGTTCCCAGGTCTTTACCTACGAGAATCAGAGCCATGACAATTGCCATGCCTGGGAGAAGTTTTGGTAGTGGATTCACTGATTCTTGAAGATTACGCATCATCAACGCGCACCAGAGAATCATGGCAAATTTCGCAAATTCACTAGGTTGAAGTGAGAATCCTCCGAATCCAATCCAGTTGGTATTGCCTCCGACACTTCTTCCAATTCCAGGAACTTGAGGTAGAAGCAAGAAGAAAATGGAAGCAATGAGCGCTAATCGAGCCTGTGGTACCCAAAGTCGTTCCTTTAAATTCATCGCAAGCCAAGCCAGAAAAATTGATATTCCGAGATACACAACTTGGCGAATCGCAATAGCAAAAGAATTTCCTGACTCGTTCATTGCTCTCACAGAAGATGCGCTTAACACCATTACCACGCCAAATACTGAGAGAATTGAGACAGTCCCAAGAATTAGGTAGTAAGCAGATGCTGGTGTTGAAAAGAGAGATTTTGTTGTTCCACTTCTATTAGACATAAAGCGCCTCTTTAACTGCGGATGCGAAGCATTGGCCTCGATCTGCGTAATCCTTAAATTGATCCATCGATGCGCAAGCCGGCGCTAATAAAACTGTGTCCCCTGAAGCTGTCTGATGTTTTGCTACGCGAACTACTTCTCTCATAAGTTCCATTCCAGTTTTCCCGAGATTTATGGTCTCGAAGGGAACGTTGGGAGCGTATTTCTGTAGCGCTGCCGCGATGAGAGGGGCATCTGTTCCAATCAGGATGGCGCTCTTGATGCGGCTAGAAGTCGATTTAATTAAATCATCCATATCCGCACCTTTAGCAAGACCACCAGCAATCCAAATCGCTCTCTCTTGAGAAAATAAAGCAGCTTTAGCCGCGTGCGGATTGGTGGCTTTTGAATCATCAATCCACTTAACTCCATCTTTTTCGACTACAACTTCCAATCTATGGTGATCCAAATGAAATGTTTTAAGTGATGAGGAAATCGCCTCGTGCTTTACACCAACAGAAAGTGCAAGTCCGGAGGCGGCCATGGCATTGGCAACATTATGAGGTATTGCAGGTTTTACATCCTGTAACTCAAAGATTACTTCTGCATCACCTTTGGCAAAAGCTCTATCAACAATAAGTTCTTCCACTAAACCAATTTGGCCCAGTGCTGGAGTGCCGAGAGTGTAAGTGACCACTTGCTTATGCAAATTGTTCAATCCAGATTTCACTGTAGTATCGTCAAAGTTAGCGATGAAGGTTTCACACATGTTCGCTATTCGGAATTTAGCCTTGGCGTACTCAGCAAATGAACCATGCCAGTCAATATGATCTTCTGCGATGTTTAGTAGCGCTGAGGCTTTAAAAGTCGCCTCATGGCTCCAGCTGAGTTGAAAAGACGAAAGTTCAAGTATCAAATGGGAATACTCCGATCCGGCAACGTTCGCGATCGCAGTGTCGCCGACGTTGCCACATGCTTTTGCGTCAATTTCACTCGCTCTAAGCATTGCTTCAGCCATCTGGACTGTGGTGGTTTTCCCATTTGTTCCAGTTAGAGATAACCAGATTTGATTAGGCCTTACCTCATTTTTTACACGCCAGGCAAAATCAATTTCGGATAGCACTTCAATTCCTGCTTCTCTAACCGAGCGCACAAGTGGATTATCGAGTCGCCAACCCGGGGAAACTATCGCCAATCTCTGTTCAGAGAGTGAAATTCTCTCCAAGCTTCGAATAGCAGATCCAACTTCCTCTCTCTCGTCTATAACCTGCACCTTAGATCCAGCGTCCTTTAAGAATTCCGTGGCTGCAGTGCCGGTAACTCCAGCGCCAAATACCAGTGTTTTACTTCCCTTTAGCGATTCTAAAAATTTCATGCACCAACCCACTGGGCATAAAAGAGTCCGAGTCCAGCTGCTACGCAGATTCCAGCAATAATCCAAAATCTAATTACGATTGTTACTTCACCCCAGCCAAGAAGTTCAAAATGATGTTGTAGCGGAGCCATTTTGAAAACTCTCTTACCTCCAGAGATTTTAAAGTAGCCAGTTTGAATAATTACCGAGAGTGTGATGATGACAAATAGACCGCCTAGCGGTATCAAAAGTAATTCCGTTCTCAGTGTCATTGCTAGTCCTGCTAGCGCGCCTCCGAGAGCGAGCGCTCCGGTATCGCCCATAAAAATTCGGGCAGGTGATGCATTCCACCAGAGAAATCCTGCACACGCGCCTGCAAGAGCTGCAGCAACTACAGCCATATCGAGAGGATCTCTTGTTACGTAACAATTTGAGACTGCTATTTCACATCGTTGACCAAATTTCCAGACGCCTATCAAGACAAACGCCAGGAATGACATGATGGCAGCGCCCGTTGCCAATCCATCTAATCCATCAGTGAGATTTACACCGTTACTTGCACTAAGAACTAAAATTATTGCCCAAACGATCACCAGAATTAGAGCCATCTTTATTCCAGTATCTCTTACCGTCGATAAATATAGAGAACGCGGAGTATTTCCAGATTCATCAGGAAACTGAGTTGCCAAGTAGCCAAATACTCCCGCTACTAGAGCTTGACCAAGAAGTTTCTCTCGAGCCCTTAATCCCAATGATCTCTGCTTGAAAACTTTAAGCCAATCATCCAGGAATCCAATCGCACCTAGCGCTATGACAAGTCCAAAGACTAAAAGTGCTGAAGTAGATAACGGCACATCTGTAACCAGGTGCGAAATCAAATAGCCAAGAATCGCTGTCAGAATCAAAACCACTCCACCCATTGTGGGAGTGCCGTGCTTAATTAAATGGCTCTTTGGGCCATCTTCACGAATCTGCTGGCCAAAACCTTTACGCGTAAGCACTTTAATAAAAACAGGTGTCAAGAGAAAACTTAATAAGAAGGCAATTGCGCCCGCAATTAGAATTCCTCTCATTTATTCTCTCCCTTTTCGTGAATATTCCAGTTCCCAACGTCACCTGATACGGAACCATAGTGGCGCTTTTCGATAAATTCGAGAGCGGCATTAGCTAATTGATCAAGTTTTTCAGCCCGAGAGCCCTTTATCAGGACAACATCGCCGGGTTCTATTCTGGATAGAAATTCTGTCGCTGAATTCCAATCGGAAACAGAACTAACTTGCGTACTTTTACTGGATAAATTTTCAGTAAATGATGGATCACCAATGGCAACTAAATTATCTAAGTTCGCATTTACTGCAAACTCGCCTATCTCCTTATGTAGCTTATTAGATTCTGAGCCCAACTCATGCATCTTGCCTAAGAATGCCCATGATCGGCCACCACTTTCTTGGGAAAGTTGCCTAAGAGTTTCAATTGCCGCCTTACAACTCTCAGGATTAGAGTTGTATGAATCATTTATCAGAGTGATTTCATTGATTTTATGGAGTTCCATCCGCCACTTACTCTGTGCAGTGTGCTGAGAAAGCCCTTCTGCAACAAGCCGAAGATCTATTCCTAAAGAAATTGCCGCAGCTGCAGCCGCAAGAGCATTTGCAATTTGATGTTCGCCAAGAATTTGCAGCTCGACACGCTCTCGACCTTGTTGTGCAACCAGATCAAAAGATGCGTACCCGCCTTTAATCTCAATATCCGCTGCCCGAATATCGCAATTAGGTTTTTCGCCGAAATGGATAACATTGAGACTTAAACCAGAGGCAAGGTTCGGAGTAAATTCATCATACGTTCCCAAAATTGCCGTTGCGCCAACTCTTAGACCCCGAATTAATTCTCCTTTAGTGCGCGCAATGTTTTCACGAGAGCCAAATTCACCTAGGTGAGCAAGGCCAACCTTTAGAACGATGCCAACATCGGGCTGCGCTATCTGAGTTAGACGAGCGATATCTCCTTGATGACGAGCTCCCATCTCCAAAATGCAATAACGAGTTCTCGCATCTGCTCTTAGTAATGTAATTGGTACTCCGATCTCGTTGTTATACGAGCCAGGCGGGGCAATAGTCTCGCCGGATAGCGCGAGCACAGAGCGAAGTAAATCTTTTGTAGTTGTCTTTCCTTGTGATCCAGTTATCCCAATTACTTTGAGATCCTTGAGGGTTTCTCTCAAATAATTAGCAAGCTTAGAAATTGCCACTAAAACGTCTGGAACTAATATGTGGTCTCCCACGACTTCTTTAGAAGTTATCGACAGTATGGCGCCATGATTAATGGCATCCGAAACAAAGTCATGACCATCCTTAAACTCACCTATCAGAGCTATGAAAACGTCACCTTTTTGAATCTCACGTGAATCAAACTCAAATTTTCCAGATATTAAAGTTTCAGGATTCCCAACCAGTTTTCCCTCAATAATTTTGGCAACGTCACCGGCCTTCATAGCAATCATCTGGCACCAATCGCTTCCATAAGTTCACTGCGATCGTTAAAAGGTTCTATTTTCCCAAGTATCTCTTGTCCATTTTCATGGCCTTTGCCAAGAACGATTATCAGATCGCCTGATTCAGCTATCTCCACAGCACGTCTAATCGCAGATTTTCGCTCAACAATCAATTCCGCATCCTTCTTAAGCGTCAAGCCAGTAACCATTTCATCAATAATCTTTTCTGGAGATTCACTTCTTGGATTATCGCTAGTAAAGATTGGTATATCGCATCCACGATTTAAAGCAGAACCCATTGCGCCACGCTTCGTTCGATCGCGATCACCGCCACAGCCAAGAACGCCAATGATTCGCTTAGCGTTAACGCCTTTGACGGCTTCAAGAACTCTCGCAACCGCATCCGGAGTATGGGCATAATCGACATATGCTTGAAACGGTTCGTCAATAACGAGTTCGAGGCGACCAGGCGCGCCTTTTAATTGGGGAATTGCAAGTGTGACTATTGCTGCATCAATACCCGAATTAATTGCAATCGCAACAGCAAGGAGTAAATTTTCCAGATTAAATTCGCCGAGTAGGTTTGTCTCTGAATCAAATTGAACTCCATTAGGGCCAGAAATGCTAATCTGCCTTTTAGCGCCAGTTTCTTTAAGTATCTTTAAGTTCCAATCAGCATGTTCTTTAAGTGAAAGTTTTTCAAGTTTAATTCCTGCCTCTTCAGACATTCTGCGGCCGAAATTATTGTCTATATTGATAAATGCATTGCTGGAGTACTTTTCAGTAAATAGTGAGCGCTTTGCTTGAAAGTAGTTTTCCATATTTCCGTGATAATCAAGGTGATCTTGCGTGAGGTTGGTAAAGCCGACCGAGGCAAAGTTAAGCCCGGAAACTCGATTCTGAGAGAGAGCATGACTACTAACTTCAATTGCGACGTGAGAGATTCTCGATTCTCTCATCTTTGCCAAGATTGAAACGATTTCGTCACCGCTCGGCGTTGTTTTTTGAGCTGGTATTTGCTCCCCTGCAATATCTATAGCGACGGTGCCAATTATGCCCGACTTGAGTCCAGCGAACTTGAAGATTTCCGATAACAAATAGGTCGTGGTGGTCTTTCCATTAGTTCCAGTGATGCCGAATAACGCCATAGATTTTGATGGAAAGTCATAAAGCCAATCTGTAAGAGTTACAGGTAAATTCTGAAAATTCTCAACTTTGATTGAAGCTATTTTACTTCGTGCTATTTCAAAACCTGCCGAATCTGAAATTACAGCCTTGGCTCCTTTGGAAATCGCCTGATCTAGGAATTCGATGCCATGGCGCATTGCGCCAGGTAAAGCAAGAAATAGATCTCCATTTTGTAAGTGTCGCGAGTCGCTGCAGATTCCAGTAATTTCAAATTCTTCATTAGAGAGATCGCCTCCATAAGCTAGGAAATCAGCGACTTCTTTAAGTCTTTTTGAAGATTTTCCTAGCGGTCTAATCATGATTTTTTCTTCAATTCTCGTTCATCAAGAGCATAACTAGTACTTCGTTCCTCAGATGGGGCAATTCTTTGATCACGAAGCACAAAGCTCATTACCTCGCGAAATACTGGACCTCCTAAATAACCACCGTAATAAACTCCTTTTGGATCTTGGATAGTCACGCTTGCCACATATTTAGGGGCCTCGGCTGGCGCAAAGCCAATAAATGATGATGTGTAACCTCTGTAGCAGCCGCAGGAATCATCAATCCTTCTCGCCGTACCTGTCTTTCCAGCTACACGGTAACCAGCAATTGCTGCTTGAGGAGCAGTTCCTGAACTTGAAACTACGCTCTCCATCATTAATCTAAGTTGAGTCGCCGTTTGAGAACTTATTATCCGTTCACTTTTTCCATTTTCGTTTGGCGAAAAACGACCACCTGCATCTGTAGTTCCTGCAATTAAAGTAGGAGCAACCCTAACTCCATCATTCGCAATTGTTGCAAAGACTGAAGTGGCCTGCATCGCTGTTAAAGAGTAGCCCTGGCCAAATGCGACCGTTGGCGCGGTTGTTCCAGACCATTGCGAAACATCCAAGAGTTTTCCAGATTCTTCTCCAGGCAAGCCGGAGCCTGTCTTATTTGCGATGCCAAATTTCTTTAGATAGTCGTGTAATTTTTCGTGAGAAATCATCTCTCCCACTTTTATTGACGCCACGTTACTTGACTGAGCCAAAGCACCGGTCAACGTAAGTTTCAAAACTGGATGAGGATCATGATCATGGAAAACTTTGTCATATCGCTTTATTCTGTCAGGAACCGTAAGCACTGATTCTGGTGAAACTTTACCTTCCTCCATTGCGGCTGCGAATGTTATGACTTTTCCAGTCGATCCGGGTTCGTAGACTTCCTGAACAGAAGGATTCTGCCAGCTCCGTGAATCGACACCTTTAGTCTTTCCCGGTTCAAAAGTTGGATATGTCGCGTGTGCCAATATCGCACCAGTTGCTGGATCCATAACGATCACTGTTCCCGATTGCGCCCGAGCTTTAGTTACAGCTTTACGTATTTCGCGTTGGGCAATCCACTGAATATCGCGATCAATCGTCAAGCGAATTGTGTCACCGCGCTTCTCCTCCACGGTTATTTTTTGGGTGCCTGGAATTATGGTGCCGGCAGCATTGGCATATGTATATTCACCATTTACTCCAGAAAGTGTTGAATTCATTGCATATTCAAGTCCTGCGGCACCTGACCCGGACTGGTTTACAAATCCAATTACCGCAGCGGCAAGACCTCCTTGAGGATATTCGCGTGCGTAAATTCGCTCGGCAAAGAATCCAGCTAATTCGTTGGCATAGCCTCCGTCTTTTTTCGAAACCTCGTCGTTATATTGGGAAATCGCCTCTTGAAGTTTTCTCCATACTGCAGGTTGCACGCTTTGGCTAATTACGACGTATCTTCTATCTCCAATCAACTTGCTCTCTAAGAAGCTTTTATCCATATTTAGAATCGGAGCCGCAATAGCGGCAAGTTTGCCTGGAAAATCAACGATAGCTTGATCTACCAAGATACGATAAGCGGTCACGCTTCTTGCAAACTCAACTCCGTTAACATCTGTTATCGAGCCTCTTGGCGCCAAAATAATTGATTTTTTTGCCAATTCGAGATCAGCTTTGCTTGCATAACCTGCTGCTCTAACTGCTTGAACATCAATTAATCTGATTGAAAATGTAACTAATAGAACTAAAGAAACTGCAACTAGATATCGAATGCGCTTTTCGAATATTCCAGTAGCCATTTACTCACTAACCTTCTTCGTAACTTCAGGTTGTAGCAAAATGAACTTGGTTTTCTTATTTTCGACCATTCCTAGCGCGATTGCTTTGCGAGCAAGATTCTCTGGATCTGAAATCCGAGCTATTTCTCTAAGTGCAGCTTCACGGTCTTCAGCTAATGCGACGGCCTCTAATTTGAGGTTTTTTATCTTTACCGCATCACTGCCCAGCAAGATATTGATTCCTAGTAAACCAAGAAGCCCAATTACAAGAATTGCACCTATGACCCCGTAAAAAATGCGATCACTGGCTCGCTGGCCAGATACGGGTCGAAGTTCTGGGACTAATTTAAGAATTGCTCTCGAGGACTTCTCAGCAAAAACTCGCCGAGAGCGAGTTATCGGAGCGGTTAATGGAAGCGCCATTAGATCGCTATCCGTTCAATTGCGCGAAGACGAACTGATTGAGATCTCGGATTTCGAGATAACTCGAATTCGTCCGGCGTTTCGCTGCCGTTGAAAACCAATTTAAATTTCGCCTTATGTTCTTTTAGCTCGATGGGAAGTCCCACAGGAGATTGAGACTTAGTGACTTCTGCAAAAGCTTGCTTTACGATTCGATCTTCAAGAGATTGAAAAGACATCACAACCATTCGACCATGTAGTTCAATGCAATTAATCGCTTGTGGTATCGCTCGCTTCAAAATTTCCAGTTCTTGATTAACTTCGATCCGAATTGCTTGGAACGTACGCTTAGCTGGATTCCCGCCCATCCTTCGAGCTGGAGCGGGGATGCTGTCCTTCACGATTTCAGCGATTTGTGCTGTGTTCTCTAATTTTCGGGTTCCACGTGCTTTAACTATATTTTTGGCAATTCGATTGGCGAACCGCTCTTCGCCGTAAACTTTGATGATTCGAGTTAATTCTTCTTGCGAATATTCATTAATTACAGATGAAGCGGTAACGGATTTGGATTTATCCATCCTCATATCAAGAGGCGCTGCTTTCGAATAGGAAAAACCGCGCTCCAAATCATCTAATTGGAGTGAAGAAACGCCAAGATCAAAGAGGATTCCCGCTACACCTTGGATTCCCATCTCGGATAAGAGAGTTGGAATCTGGTCATAAACTGCGTGAAAAAAATTGACTCGGGAAGAAAATTGAGAAAGGCGTTCTTTAGATCTTTCTAGTGCGCTCTGATCTCTATCGATTCCAATTAGTCGTATGTTGGGAAATCTCTCGAGCAGCGCTTCTGCATGCCCACCAAGACCAATAGTTGCATCGACAACAACTGCTTCATCTCGATTTTCTAGAGCAGGAGTGAGAAGTGCTACGCAACGATCTAGCATCACAGGTAGGTGTTGGACTTGATCTTTTTTCATAACATCCCTTGTTTAGGTTCCCTCTGCTCTGGTCACCGCCGGCCGACGGATGCTGGGGGTCGAGCGGCACCGGGGAAGAGGCGCCGCTCGGGCTGAAGGTCGGCGGTGGCCAGAGAAGAGGGAGCTCTTAAAACAGCCCCGGGAACACCTCCTCTGAAACTTCGGCAAAACCTTTTTCACGATCTTTGAGGTAGCTCTTCCAAGATTTCGCATCCCAGATTTCAACTCTGGTATTTGCTCCAATTACTATGCAATCGCGCTCAAGATTTGCGTATTCGCGAAGTCCATTAGGAATCATCACTCGCCCTTGTTTATCCGGGATTTCGTCGTGTGCACCGGCGAACATCACACGCATGTAGTCACGTGCGGTTTTCTGAGTTAGCGGCGCCTGTCGAAGTTGTTCAGTTATTCGTGCAAATTCAGTTCCTGGAAATACATAGAGACATCGCTCTTGCCCTTTAGTAATAACAAGGCCGCTTGCTAATTCATCACGGAATTTGGCGGGAAGAATCAACCGCCCTTTTTCATCCAAACGAGGTTCATGGGTACCCAAAAACATATGAACCTCCCCAAGCTTGCGAGACCCCCGTCCCGCTCAATTCCCCACTTTACTCCCTTTTACTCCATTTTCAACCACCCTCCTCCATTTATCGCTTCAAACCGGTATTTCTCTAGAAATGAAAAAAGCCCGCCGAAGCGGGCTTTTTAAAGGCTTTTTTGATTAATCTGGATTTCTGCGATCCCAACGCTCCTCAAAACGGGCGCTCCACTTTGATCCAGTTTTTGGGGTCCGTGTTCGAGCCATTAATCCCCCAAGGTTTGAGAGAGCCAAAACCGCTCCGCCTAGAGCTATAGCGAAGCCAAAGACTCCAAGGAGAGGCGTTTTCCCAACCAAGCCGGCTAGTAGCACGAATAGACCGGCGACTATCAAGAGAAAGCCGATAACCGCCCGAGAGCGGTTAGGTGTCTTTCCGTTAAAGGTGGAGATCAGCCGCGGGTCGTCTGCGGCAAGGGCCTCTTCCATCTCGGCCAGTAGGCGCTTTTCATGATCAGATAAAGGCATAACCAGAGAATAGTAGAAGGGGCTACCCGGCGAAAGTCGAATTGGATATCTGCTCCTGCAAACTCACTGAGAGCTATCTTCTATCAGCCGAGCGGGTTGAACCGAGCCATGGCCGAAGCGAGCGATGGCTCGATCGATTGCAACCTGCGCTTCCCGCCAACCTCGATCACGGCTTCCCAGCTCTAGTTGTTCGACCGCTCCATCTTCATCGACGAGCTGATCTAGGCCAATTCCGAGGAGCCTAATCCGCGAGCCAGTTAAATTTAAAGATTTATACAACTCTCTTGAGATTTCAAAAACTTCACGCATCCCATTTATTGGCAAAGGTAAGGTTCGTGACTTAGTGAGATTTGTGAAGTCAGAAAATCGCACCTTGAGCGTAATTGTTCGCGCTCTAAGCAAACGTTTACGCAGACGCTGAGTAACTCGTTCTGCAAGGCGCAACAATTCACGTTCTATATCCTCACTATCTTCTAAATCGTAAGAAAAAGTTTCGGCTGCGCTGATGCTTTTTTCTGGAGCATCAACGACAACTTCACGAAAATCCCTACCCCAAGCCAATTCGTATAGGGCTTCACCTGAAATGTCACCGAGCGCCCTTTTTAAAGTATTTAATGGGGTATTTGCAATATCTGCAACAGTTCTTAAGCCGAGTTGCTTTAACGTTTCTCCAGTTTTTGGCCCTACTCCCCACAGCTCTGTTACCGGAAGTGGATGGAGAAAAGTTAATACTCGGTCTCGTTGAATTTCGAGCATTCCATCCGGTTTACACCTACCTGAGGCTAGCTTTGCTATGAATTTAGATGATGCAATTCCAACGGAGCAGGTTATTTTTTCTTCATCTCTAACTCGCTCTCTGATTGAATTTGCGATATCGCGCCCATTTCCGAAAATACGGAGTGCACCACTCACATCAAGGAAGGCTTCATCTAGCGAAAGTGGCTCCACGTAAGGTGTAAATTGAAAAAATATCTCCATCACCCTTCGAGAAACTTCCGAGTAGCGATCATGGTCTGGTGGGATAAAGACTGCAGTTGGCGCCATCCGTTGTGCCTGAATTACGGGCATAGCGGCACGGATACCAAACTTCCTGGCTGCGTAATTTGCTGAAAGAACCACCCCGCGAGCTCCCGCCCCAACAACCAGTGGTTTGCCTTTATGTTCTGGGTAGTCGAGCTCAGAGACCGATGCGAAGAAAGCATCCATGTCGACATGGAGAATCGTTGACTCTTCTCGCCTCATATCACTCACAAGCAGCGAGATTACGCCACTGGGTATAAGCGTTAAATAGGTCCCAAGCTCCGGTAGCTTGTAGGGAAAGACCCCGAGGTCCAGTACGTCTAATGGCTCCCCTGACTAATAAGAGCGAAGAACTTCTCAAAACTTTTGCATAACTATTTTGAGCATCTTCAAAAAAAGTAGAGTCATTACATCCATAGCCATCATCTAAGGTTAGAAACATAACTCGCTTCCCCGAGCGAATCGGAGGAGTTTGTAGAGCTACTTTTACTCCAGCTACTAGTACCTCGCTCTTTGATCTATGTTGGCGGAGCTGGTCAGAGCGGACTGCGCCTATAGCATTTAAAAACTCTGAGTAGAACTCAATCATGTGGTGCGAGACATCCATATTTAAATAAGCAATCTCATTTTCTACTAGCTCATTTCTTCTTAAATCAGGTAGCCCAGTTTTCTCTAAAGGTGGGGTTAGATTGAATGTAAGTTGTGAGCTGGCGATACTTTTTTTCTGGCTAGAACGAGACCAGCGGTATAGATCATTTAAGTGAAGTAGCAGATCGCGACGGTTTAACTTTCCTCCGTAAAGCGAGTCAAAAGCGCCTACCATCAGTAAAGCTTCTGTTGTTGGCTTGCTAGAACCCGAGCGATCGACAAAATCCGGAAGGTCTATAAATGGCCTAGCGCTAATTATGGAGTCAATCTCGGAATCTGTTATTCCAGAGAGATCTTTAAGAGATATTCGAATAGCCCCGGCATCAACTCGATAAGTTCGATCGGATAAATTCACATCTAAAGGAGCTATTGCTACTCCGCATCTTCTAGCTTCATCTAGCATCAATCGTTTCGGGTACATACCCGGTTCATGAGTGAGAATCCCAGCAAAGAAGGCTGCTGGGTAGTGCTTCTTCAACCAAGCTGATTGATAGGTAGGAAGAGCAAAAGCGGCTGCATGCGCTTTGCAGAAACCAAATGATGCGAAGGCGCGTAATACTTCCCAAACTTCAGTTACAACTTTTAATGGATAACCCAATTTGGTGGCTGCCGGAAAGAACCAATCACAGACTGCTTGTTGACCATCTCGATCACCGAGAGCGCGTCGCTTCTCATCAGCTTGCGCCAATGAGATTCCGGTTAGTCGGGCGATTATCTCTATTACTTGTTCATGGAATACGACTACACCCTCGGTTTCACGCAGAATTGGCTCTAAATCTTGGTGGATTATCGAACGTACTTTCCAGCCTTGGCGAGCATTTAAAAAGGGAGTAATCATGTCGCTCTTCATCGGACCTGGGCGAAAGAGCGAAATATCGATTATCAAATCGGTGAAAGTTTCTGGAGCAAATTTTCCTACGAGTTCACGCTGTCCCGGGCTTTCAATTTGGAATAAGCCTAAGGTATTAGTTGAGCGTATTAATTCAAAAGTTGGATTATCGTCAAGTGGTATCGAATCAATATCTATCTTTTTTAAATCAACTCTTTCTATTTCTTTGACGGCGTAAGCAAGGCTTGACTGCATTCGAACTCCGAGAATATCTAGCTTTAATAGCCCAATTGCTTCTACATCATCTTTATCCCAGGGAATCATTGGGTAGCCACTGGCATTTTTTTCAACCGGTGCGCGATCGTAAAGAGTTATATCAGAGAGAACTACGGCACAAGGATGCATGGCAAGATTTCTAGGAAGACCATCTAGTCGCTGCGCAAGTCCAACGGCCATCTTCCAGATAGGAGAGGTTAGATTTAGATTACGTAATTCGGGTAAATCGTTAAGTGATTTACTAATATTTCTAGCTCTTATATGAGGTAGCGATTTTGCAACTAAATCAACCTCCATCGGCGGAAGTGATAGCGCGGCTCCGACATCGCGAATTGCATGTCTTGCTCTGTAGGTATCAAACATTGCGACTGTTGCGGTTCGATCTTTATAGCTTTCAAATACTTGATCGTAAATCTCAAGTCGACGAGCAGATTCGACATCGATATCGATATCAGGAAGGGCATTCCTTAACGGTGAGCAGAAGCGCTCCATCAAAAGTCCAAGAGAAAGTGGCTCGACCCCAGATATACCCAGCAAATGACAGATAAGCGAACCTGCACCACTGCCGCGAGCTGCAACTCTTATCCCACTTGTTCTAGCTTTATCGGTTATAGCGGCGACTGTTAAGAAATATGACTCATAACCCAGTTGATTGACTATTGCCAACTCTTTTTCAAGTCTTGTTAAAACTGCGGAGCGATTAGAGATATCTGGATATTTATTAGATATTTCAGCATGAGCGCGCTCTTTAAGAATTCGCGCTAACTCGATCTGATCTCTAGCGCCAGATAGAAAAGGTTCTGGTAGATGGATGGAGCCAATTCCAATGTCATCTGCTGGGGATAGTTGGGCTGATTGGGCCCACTCCTGGGTAGTTTTAATTAGTTTTCTACCATCCCTATCTCCAGCAGCTCTTGCGATTATTTCGGCTATTTGGAACATTTCAGCGCTATCTTTTAAAAAGGCTTCGGCATTTTTACGCTCTACTACATTTTTATGGAGTGGTAATAAATTTCGAGAAGCGTCAAGAATATCTGCGATAGGGGCATCGCTACGCTCCTTCATTCTTACGGCATTAGTCAATAAAGCGGGAATCTCATTAGACCTAGCAAATCCGAGCATGCGAGCTGCGTGAGCGGAAGATCTATACCCTAATTTATCTAAGTGAGACACACACTCAATGGCTTGTGATTTGAAAATATCTCTAGTTCTATTGAATAACGCTAATGCTCTATCTTCTCTATGGGATGCGATTGATCTGCTTATATCTGAGTTAGGTCCTAATAACGCTAATATATTTTTGGTATCTTCATGATTCTCTTCAAAAATTTGATAGTTAGCGGTTCCCGATTTCTTAACCGCAGTCATAAGCCTTACTAGAGATTGCCAGTTACCTGGTGTTGCGAGCAAAGTAATTCGAGATTGGTTCTCGTACTCGACATCAACTCCGATGATGGGTGATATCGAATTTTCTTTACAACTAACTACAAATTTAATTGCGCCAGCTAAAGTGTCGCGATCAGTCAAAGCTATCGAGTTCATATTTAACTCCGCAGCTTTTTCGACCATCGCTTCCGGGAGGGTCGTCCCATATTTAAAGGAGTAGCCACTTGCTAGGTGTAGATGGGTGAAGCTCATCATTAAGCGGGTCTAGATGTGGGGCGGATTCGCCAGATTGGATTTGCTGGATCGGTTATCTCTTCGCGTTCAATTTCAAAGGTTGAAATAGCGCCCAATGGAGCTGCTTCTACCCGCCAGAGAATTCTTGAGCCATCATCTGGGCGATAGAAGCCATCGCTAGCTCTATTCCACCAAGCTCCTGACTCGCGCCAAGAAGAGAGAACTGCATGGATGCGAAATCGTCTACCGCGGAAGGTGAACTCGATTGGTTCGCCCCCGGATAGATATATATTTGGTCTTTCGAACATTTGTTCGAACCTTAGCGAGAGCTACCGACTAACTGCAAACCTCGCGTGTCCTGCCTCGAAATTAGTTGAATTTTCAATTATCTAACATATACTTCCCCGGTCCGCTTAATCGAAAGGGAAAAATGGATATCGTCTTAATTATCGGTCGCGTGCTATTTGCGCTGATCTTCATCAACTCAGGAATCGCACATATCACCAAGCTGCAAGCTATGACTGGCTACGCTCAATTTAAGAAAGTGCCAGCTCCTAAGCTCTCAGTAATCGTAACTGGATTGATGCTCATTATCGGAGGTCTATATATCGCTCTCGGCGTTTACGCAGACCTTGGCGCAATTCTGATTGCACTCTTCCTAGTCCTATCTGCATTCAAAATGCATGATTTCTGGACAATTCAAGATGCCCAAGCCAAGCAAGGTGAGACCATTAATTTCTTCAAAAATCTCTCACTTGCAGGCGCAGCTCTAATCATATTTGTAATGGTTGGCACCGGAGTCGATTTCGGCCCAAGCATTACTGATGGATTCTTTAACCTCTAAATCATCACCAAAGACCGGCCTTGGTAGCGATGCCAAGGCCGGTATCTTTATTTAATGGAAATCCTGGTTGCTGCTTTATGCGGCGCTGTAATCGGCTTAATACTTGGGCTGGTTGGTGCGGGCGGATCGATGATCGCAGTACCAATGCTTATTTATATCTTTAGCTTTTCTCCCGTACAGGCAACCACCGCATCACTACTCATAGTTTTTGCCGGTGCAGCAGCTGGCCTTTCCTCAAAATTTAAAAACGGAGATGTCCTGGTTAGAGATGGACTAGTTATTTGGTTCTTTGGTCTCACCACAAACTTTGCAGGTGCTTATTTCCTTCCGCAACTTCCTGAGACATTAATTCTTACCGGATTTTCTCTAGTTCTGATCAGCGCAGGCGCTTCCATATTGTTAAAACAAGTTTCCCAGCGCGAAGAGCGACGGATGTCCATTTTCGCTTTAATCGCTTTATCCCTTCTCATAGGAGCTATGACCGGGCTCTTTGGAATCGGTGGTGGATTCGTCGCCATCCCTATCCTGATTCTTTTCTACAACGTATCGCCTAATAAGGCGGCTGGCACCTCGCTCTTTATCATCATGATAAATACCTTGACCGGATTTATTGCACATGCGCGACATTGGGAAGAGGTCCAGTGGTCTTTACCAATAACAATTGCAATCTTCGCGCTACTTACTAGCCGGATGGCTGCGCAACAAAGCAAGCGCTTTGAAGCCGCCACCCTTAAGCGTTGGTTTGCGGGAACAGTTTTTGCAATAGCGATTTTCACTTTGCTTGAAACTTGGACCTAGAATTTAGCTATGGAAGGAATCCTCGAAAAATCGGCAGTTAAGCGGGCTCAGTCAGCTATCTCTGAACTTGGAATGAAAGGTGAGATTAAGATTCTTTCCGAGAGCGCACGCACTGCTCTTGATGCAGCGACTGCGCTAGGAGTTGAGGTCGGCCAGATTGCATCTTCGCTGGTATTTAAATTACCTAGCGGCGAGCCTATTCTGGTGATTACTTCCGGTCGCCATCGAGTTGATACTGGTTTAGTGGCTCGACTCGTTGAAGTTACATCTCTATCAAGAGCTGATGCCGATTTTGTTAAAGAATTCTCCGGATACTCAGTTGGTGGCGTTGCCCCTATCGGTTGGATCAATAGAGCAAAGGAAATAATTATTGATAAGGCGCTATCAGATTACGAAGTAGTCTGGGCGGCTGCAGGTCATCCACACGCGGTTTTCCCAACAAGTTTTTCTGAGTTACAGAAAGTTACCTTGGGTCGAGTTGAAGTAGTAGGTGACTAATGCAGAGACTTAGCCATGTTATTGAAGGTGAAGGCGATCCACTACTTCTTATCCACGGAATGGGATCAGCAAGTACTGCTTGGAAATTGGTAAAACCAGAATTAAAGAGAGATTACAAAGTAATTACCGTAGATTTGCCGGGACACGGTGAAACTCCGCTCCTTGAAGGTTCTGCTATGGATCCCAATAGTTTGGCTCGCTACGTGCTACATGAAATGAGCGAATTAGGAATTGAAAAATTTGATGTTTGCGGGAACTCCCTTGGTGGCTGGGTTGCTCTTGAACTAGCTTGTCTTGCGCCAAATCGTATTAACTCTGTTATTGGACTTGCTCCAGCTGGTCTATGGCTACACCCTTATAACGTGCGTTATCCAGCGACTGCCCTGGCGCGGTTTCTCGCGAAATACACCGCGAGGATTGCTCCGGCCGCGCTCAATTTTGAATGGGCGCGCGCATTGGGATTCTGGGATGTGAGCCCTAGGTGGAAAGATTTTTCCTACGAACTCTGTCTTGATGCCGTTGAAGCAATGGGAAAAGCTGATGGCTATTACCCTGCCTGGGATGGCATGTTGATGAAACGCTTCGATGGAAAAATCTCGAGCGAAATTCCAGTAACAATAATTTTTGGTGACACCGACCGTACCCTGCCAGCCACAAATTGTCAGGAGCGTTCCGTTGCGCCATCTCACGCAAAGTGGATTGTCTTTCCTGAAACGGGCCACGCGCCAATGTGGGATTCGCCTAGCGATGTTGTTGCCGCCATACGTCAGACGACTCGTATTCGAAAATGATTACTCGAATATATTTTTGGAGCATTCCAAAGCGAAATCTGTTATGGGCAGTACTTCGAATGTGGTTAAACCGTAGACCTTTGAAAAATAATCCCAATATCAAATTTTGGAAGTTATTAGGTACAGGTAAAGGTTTAACATTTACCCCTCGAGACGCGGACCCAACACGATGGGGATTGCTGGTTGTGCTGGATGAGAAATCGCTAAGTGATTTCGAAAATTCTTCAGTAATCAATTCATGGAATAAACGAGCCACTTCAAGATTTTCTGCCACGCTCCGCTGTATCTCTGTTCATGGAACGTGGTCTAGAAAAAAACCTTTCGCTCACGAAGTCGATCCTAGAGAATGGCAAGGACGAGTAGCCGCTATCACAAGAGCGCGGATTAGATTTAGGAAGAACTTTATTTTTTGGAGAGCAGTTCCACCGGTAACTAATAGCCTGCTATCGGCTCCAGGATTAATTCGGGCCATCGGCATTGGCGAAGCCCCCATTGGATTACAAGGAACTTTTTCTCTCTGGACAGATCCACTAGCAATTAGCTCTTTTGCCTATCGCGGCGAAGCCCATAAAGAGGCAATTTCGGCAACGGCTCGAGAAAGATGGTATGCAGAAGAACTCTTTGGCAGGTTCGCAGTAATAGAGTCGAGCGGAGAGTTCTAGTCAGACTAGGGCAGACTTAGCCCATGTCGATACGGAATTTCCGACCGCCAAGAGATTTACGGCGTCGTATCACTCCAATTCAAAGTGCTATTTCGATAGCCGTATTAACCGTAGCTATCGCACTACAAATCTCATATCCGCTTCTCAAAGACGAGCCGTTACGTTTGGTGACAATTGCCTTTGTTTACTGGGCCGCTGGCGCCATGTTATTGCACGCTCTTTTTGCTTACCGAATCGGATTCGCAGTTCGATTTCTCTTGATCACATTCACTTACTCTCTCATCATTGAGCAGATTGGCTTTAGAACTACTTGGCCGTTCGGAGCGTATGAATATTCTGGATCTCTGGGATATCAAATATTTGGCGTGCCTTTAGTAGTGCCATTTGCTTGGGTAATGATGGCTTATCCACTATTTATCGCCGCTCGCCGAATTGCTCCGAAATGGGTTTTTCTGGTCGGAGGTTACGGTTTAATGTCGTGGGATCTATTTCTAGATCCGTTAATGGTCTCTGCTGGGCGTTGGACTTGGGAAATCACGGGCCGCACTGTTCCTTTTCAACCTGAAATTCCTCTTTCGAACACACTTGGCTGGTTTTTAACTGGAATGGGATTGATGGCAATTCTCGATCGTTTAATTCAGAAAGAAAGAAGGTCAGTCGGCGTAAGCAGAGCGATACCAGAAATTTTTCTATTCTGGAGCTGGGTAAGTGGCGTTATCGGGAATCTATTCTTTTTCGATCGGCCAGGTGTAGCTCTAATTGGTGGAATCGCTCTAGGAATAATTGTTTTTTGGTATTTCTTAGCAGTGAAATTTGGACGAAGTGATTAATGTTCTATTTCATTTTTATTTGGGCCCCAACCGCCTTTATTACTTTGATGCTGATCATCACGACTTACAATTTTTTCACAATAAGAAGACCTCGCCAAACTGATAAATCAATTTCACAGAAAGTATCTATATTGATACCTATGCGAAATGAACAACATAATGCTCAAGATTCAGTATCTTCAGCGCTAAGTCAGAAACTGCTTCCAAAACTTGAAATTATTGTTCGTGATGATCAATCTACCGATAAGACTCTTAGTATTTTGCAACAATTCAGCGACAATCGATTATCGGTTCAAACAGGAAATCTTCTTCCAAGTGGATGGCTCGGAAAGCCCTACGCGATGGCGGAGTTAGCGAATGCAGCACAAGGTGAGTATTTGATATTTTTGGATGCAGATGTCCGGTTGACTCCAAATGCTGTTGCAGACTCCATTTCTTTATTAGAGGAGTTAAATCTTGATTATTTATCTCCTTATCCAAGACAGTTAGTTGGTGATTGGCTCAGCGGTCTGGTTCAGCCGCTACTGCAGTGGTCCTGGTTTTCGACCCTACCGATTCGCGGAAACGAGCGCAGTCTTCGGCGATCTATCGTTGTTGCCAACGGACAATTCTTCATCGTCAGACGTTCCGCCTATTTTGCTGTTGCGGGTCACTCAAGCATTCGAAGCGAGGTAATCGACGATCTCGAGCTTGCTCGACTACTTCGTAGGAATGGTTATCGAGGTAGCGTCGTTGATGGATCAAGTATTGCTACCTGCTTAATGTACGAAAATTTTAATCAATTGTTAGAAGGCTACTTAAAGTCACAATGGCGAGCATTTGGCTCAA
Organism: Actinomycetales bacterium; assembly: GCA_018969585.1. GTDB lineage: Bacteria > Actinomycetota > Actinomycetes > Nanopelagicales > Nanopelagicaceae > MAG-120802. The sequence goes on from JAGWYB010000001.1 coordinate 40,685, forward strand.
TCTCAGGGGCCATTTTTGCAATTCTATTTCTTACTCTTACTTCAATCGCACCGGCTGTATTGGCGATATCTGGAAATATCTGGGCTGCGGTTGCGACTTTTGGAATCATAATTACTCGACTACTTGCAGCCTGGAAAACTCGATCAATAGCTTGGAGCTCCTTCTTGCATCCCCTTTCAATTTCAATTTGGATTTTTATCATCATCTCCTCATTGGTGCTAAAACAAAGAGGAAAACTTTTTTGGCGAGGCCGCCCAATATGAAGCACCATCGCAAAAGCACCTCCCCAAAAAAAGTCGTTGTAATTGGCGCAGGTATGGCTGGATTGGCGTGCGCTGCCAGACTTGCAAAATTGGGGCATGAAGTGAAAATCTTTGAAGCAAGCGATCAAGTTGGTGGAAAATGCCGGACACTTTGGATTGAAGGATTTGGTTTCGATATTGGACCTTCTCTTTTAACGCTTCCGGCTGTGTACAAAGATTTGTTTCTTAAGACGGGTGGCCCGTCAGATTTAATTTCTGATCTAGAACCAGTCAATCCTGCCTTCGCTTACCATTTCACAAATGGGAAGGTAATTCGTTTTCCAAATCTCTCTCATTCGGGTGTTGTCGATTCAATAAGTAAAGAACTTGGTAATGAACAAGGAGCAGTTTGGGATCGATTATTAAAGCGGGCTGAATCAATGTGGGATGCTTCGAGAGAGGACTTCATTGAAGGTGAATTACGTAGCATCTGGCCTTTCCTTCAAAGAAAGAATCTGCTGCGCGACATAAAAACCATTGCGCCTTGGCTCTCGCTTCGCAAATTGACTAAACAAGAAGGCGCCGGGGATGAAATTTCAAAGATAGTTGATAGATACGCAACCTATACTGGATCTGACCCCAGAAAAGTTCCTGCGGTATTACTGACTATCGCATTTGTTGAAGAAGCATTCGGAGCCTGGCATATCAAAGGTGGACTAGGTCGCCTTCCTATTGCATTGGCCGAACGAGTAAAGAAACTTGGCGGATCAATAAGTCTTAATTCTCCAGTAAAAGAATTAGTTTTAAGAAATGGCAGAGTGAGTGGAATTGTTCTCGAGAGTAACGAGACTATTGATGCTGAAATTGTAATTTCTAACGTTGATTCTGAGATTTTGTATAACAAACTTATTCCGAGGGGCGCCTCAAAACTCAAGACCAGATCCGAACGCAAATCAATCTCTAGATCTACGAGATCATTTTCAGGCTTTAGTCTCTTACTTGCGCTTGATGGAAGATCAGATGTAAATCATCATACGGTTCTCTTTCCAGAAAATTATGATTCGGAATTCGATTCGTTATTCAGAGATAAAATTCCACCGGCTGATCCAGCGATTTATATATGTAATCCAGAAGATCCGACACTCGTTCCCGGTAAGAACTTGGAGTCTTGGTTCGTGTTGGTAAACGCTCCCCTGCATGACCCAAAAAGTGGATTTGATTGGAATAGTCCTGGAGTGAAGAAGCAATACGCAGATTTAATTCTTTCAAAAATCGAAGAACGTGGAATCTCTGTACGAAGTCGAATTCGGTTTATGAAGATTAGGACTCCGTATGATTTGGAAATTGAGAGCCGTGCTCCGGGAGGATCTATTTACGGGCCTTCAAGCAACGGGTCTCGTTCAGCATTCCTGAGGGCTAAGAATCGAAGTGCCATTCCAGGGTTATATTGCGTTGGCGGCTCTGCACATCCTGGCGGAGGATTACCGCTAGTTGCAATCAGCGCAGAGATTGTCGCAAATGCAATCTCAGAACAAGAAACAAACGAAGTGAACTAGAAGCTTGTAAAGCGAGCATCAAATAAGCGATTACAGAGATGTAGTCGAAGGCAACGATGTCGAGAGCGCGTAAAAATATTGCGATGAAGATAAGTGAAGCTCTAACAGGGCGCTCAGACCAAGTAACAATTATTATCTCCGTTACGCCAAGGCTGTTTGATCTCGCCCTCATGTACTCCTGTAGGTATGCCGCTAGCCAAATTATCAAGATCGGCTGCCAAGGGGCTCCGATAATATATAGTCCTAAAAGCCAGAAAACTTCAACAATTCGATCTGCGACGGAATCGAGAAGCGCTCCGTATTTAGTAGTTTTTTCGCCAATAATCGCAACTGATCCATCAATTCCATCGAGTAATAGTGACAAGATCAGAAAAAGAAGTGCCCAATTTGATTTAGCTGACAGTAAGAATGCCGCTCCAAAAACTACCGAAATATATGAAAGTGTATTCGGGGTAACTCTTAGTTTGACTAGCGGTAGCGATATCCAATAACTAATGGAAAGCCAAACTTTGACAATTCCTTTAACTTGAGCGCTGCCATGCAGTTCGCTCCATTTATTGAAGAAATCCTCTATTTTCATCGCAAACCTATTCTCTTAACGATTTCAATAGTTGAGCTAGCCGAATTCATAGTATAAAAATGAAGTCCCGGCACTCCGGCATCCATCAAATCTGAGCATAATTTAGTTGCTAAATCAATTCCAATCTCCCTAACCATCTCCACATTTTCAGAAACTGGTGTTAGTTTTTCGACTATACTGTTGGGAATTTCAGTTCCACTCAACTGAGCCATACGGTTTAGCTGTTTAAAGTTGGTTATTGGAAGAATTCCAGCAATTAAAGTTAGTTTGGATCCAGCGGCTTCAAGCGCTTCTTTTAGCTTTATGTATTTAGAGACTGAAAAAAAGAATTGCGTAGTAGCAAAAGTTGCGCCTCGACGCTCTTTTTCTAGCAATACCTTTATATCTTCTTGGAGACTAGAAGAAGCTGGGTGACCATCCGGGAATGCAGCTACACCAACCTCAAAGTTTTTTTGGTGAGCAATTGAAACCAATTCATCGGAATGATCTAGTCCTCCTGGAGTAGGAATCCACTTTGCACTTGGTCCGCCCTCTGGATCGCCTCGCAAAGCGAGTATCGATTTGATTCCGGACTCGGTATAACTATCTAAAATGGCCTCTAATTCGAACCTGGTTGCTCCGACACATGTCAGGTGAGCAACTGTCGGAATGCCCGTACGCTTTGTAATTTCTCCAGTTACTTTTACAGTTCGATCGCGAGCGCTTCCGCCAGCTCCATATGTAACCGATACAAAATCTGGTTCATATTGTGCGAGCGAGGTGAGCGCTTTCCAGAGTCTCTCCTCCCCCTCGCCATCGCGAGGTGGGAAGAATTCCAGGGAAAAAGGGGGCGTTACTCTCACGAGTTGAGGGTACCGTTACGCCGTGCCGAGTACCTCTTTAAACTCTGTCAGAACTGAAATTGAAGATTCCCTCTCTTTTTTTGTGAAGGGTAAGGCGGAAAAGCTCAACAATATTGATGAATACCTGCAACCGATAAGTAAATCATTATCTGAATACATTTTGGCTGGAGGGAAACGATTTAGACCTGTCTTTGCCTACTTGGGTTTTCTAGGAGCTGGCGGAGCTGCAGATCCAAAGATAGCCAGAGCCTGCGCGGCTCTTGAGTTAGTTCACGTTTGTGCACTTATCCATGATGATCTAATGGATGGTTCAGATACTAGAAGAAATCGCCAATCAATTCATCGAGAATTTCAGAACTATCACGACGAAGCCAAATATTTTGGAAGCTCTGAAAATTATGGAGCATCCGTGGCAATTTTGCTGGGAGATCTTTCCCTTGTTTGGAGCGACGAATTGCTTTTCTCTTCAGGAATTGCCACGGAACAACTTAATCAAGCTCTTCCAATTTTTTACGATATGCGTGAAGAGTTAATGGCGGGACAGTATTTAGATGTTCTAGAGAGTGTAATCGGCAAATCGAGTAAATCGCGTTCCTCGAAAATTGCTCAACTAAAATCTGGTAAATATTCGATTGAAAGACCCCTCCAATTTGGAGCTGCGCTTTCGGGAGCTAATCCAAAACTGCTTGATGACTTTTCAAAGTTTGGCCTTGCCCTTGGAGAGGCTTTCCAACTTCGAGATGACCTTCTCGGTATTTTTGGTGAGCCAAATGTCACCGGTAAGCCGAGCGGTGATGATATTCGAGAGGGTAAGCGAACCCTCTTAATTGCTCTGACTCTAGAGAGGTGTAATGAACCAGAGCGTCGCCTGCTCGAAAAATCTCTTGGGGAAAAGACCTTAGATAACTCCGCAATCGCTGAAATTCAGGAGTTGATTTCAAGATGCGGAGCCAAGGGCGAGTGCGAGAGACTTATAGCCGAGCTCTTTGATCAGTCTATGGAAAATCTAGAGAAGTCAGATTGCATTGACGAGATTAAAGCTTTACTCGCAGAAATGGCCAAGGCCGCGACCCAGAGGGAGAAGTAAACAAGATGCGCACTGTGACCGGCCCAACTGAGAAAGTTGTGATTGTTGGCGCTGGCCTCGCTGGATTGAGCGCCGCCATAAGATTGCTTGGAGCAGGTCGCGATGTAACTATCTTGGAACGAGAATCATTTCCAGGCGGAAGAAATGGTCTACTAACTAAATCCGGATATGCATTTGATACCGGTCCAACGGTTCTGACTATGCCCTCGCTAATAGAAGATGTCATGGCATCGGTTGGGGAGAATTTAGCTGACTGGTTAACTCTAATGCCGTTACAACCTCTTTATCGAGCTTTCTATAGCGATGGCAGCACAATGGATGTGCACTCCAACACTGAAGAAATGGAGGCGGAAATTGCCAGAGTAATTGGTGGCGACGAAGCTGCTGGCTATAGAAAATATGTTGATTTCGTAACGAAGTTATATAAGTACGAAATGAATGACTTTATTGATAAGAATATTGATACGCCATTTGATCTACTTACACCTAATTTAGCGCGATTAATTGCTATCGGGGGATTTCGAAGGCTTGCTCCAAAAGTTGCACAGTTCTTAAAAGATCCTAGAACTCAAAGAATCTATTCTTTCCAGGCCATGTACGCAGGCGTTTCACCTCAACAAGCCCTTGCCATCTATGCCGTTATTGCATATATGGATGCGGTTAACGGAGTCTTCTTTCCTAAAGGTGGTATGCACGCAGTGCCGCGAGCCCTAGCAGCAATAGCAACTAAACATGGCGCCAAAATTCATTATAAATCTAAAGTTACTCGACTCGAAAAACGTGGTAAGCGAGTAGTCGCTGCAATTACGGAAGATGGCACTCGATATGAATGTGATGTTGCCATACTAAATCCCGACTTGCCTGTTGCTTATACCGAGTTACTTGAAAGACCATTGCGGCGAATAAAGAAGTTAGAGTATTCACCTTCATGCGCCGTTCTTTTGGCGGGATCAAAAAAGAAATATTCGCACATCGCGCATCACAATATTCATTTTGGTGATTCCTGGGATGGCGTTTTTGAAGAGTTAATTGATAAGAAGAAACTTATGAGCGATCCCAGTCTCCTAGTGACTGTTCCCAGCAAAGACGATAGTTCTTTGGCTCCAAAAGATCGTGAAAGTTATTACGTATTATTTCCTACGCCAAACTTAAGCGCGAATATCGATTGGAAAACCGAATCTTTAAGATATCGCGATGAAATGGTGCGGGTCTTGGAAACTCGAGGTTATGAGGGTTTTGGAGATGCGATTGAAGTAGAGCATCTAACTACGCCGCTGGAATGGGAGGAGATGGGGCTTGAGATGGGTGCTCCTTTTGCTAGCGCTCATACATTCACGCAAACCGGACCATTCAGGCCAAATAACTTAGCTCGCGGTTTCGAAAATGTAGTTTTCACTGGCAGCGGAACACAACCAGGTGTCGGCGTTCCCATGGTGATAATTTCAGGAAAGTTAGCCGCAGAACGCATACTCGGTGCGAAGCGTGGATGAACTCACTTCTGCAGGAATAACTGATTCTGAACTTAGAAAATCCTATTTGGAGTGTAAACGACTAAATTCGCTTCACGGCAAAACATACTTCCTGGCTACATTGCTGTTACCTAAAGCTAAGAGACCTTTTGTGCATTCACTGTATGGCTTCGCCAGATACGCAGATGAAATTGTAGACGCAATGGATCCCCAGAGATCGCCGGCCTCGCGTCGAGAAGAACTTGAACAGTGGAGTTGGAAGATGCTCCAAGATATTAAGCGTGGCGAGAGCGAAGATTTAATTGGAATGGCGCTCGTGGATACGGTTAAACGTTTTGATATTTCGATTTCATACTTCGAGGCATTCTTGCACTCTATGGCCATGGATCTAGAAGTTAATGAATACTCGAACTATGAAGCTTTGATGGAGTACGTCTACGGTTCTGCCGCGGTAATTGGACTTCAAATGCTCCCCATACTTGGCTTTGAGCAAAGTCACGAACAGGAATCAAAAAATGCAGCACAAAATTTAGGAATTGCCTTTCAGCTTGCAAATTTCATTCGAGATATCGGTGAAGATTTGGATCGAGGTCGAATTTATCTCCCGCTAGATGAGTTAAAGAGTTTTGGTGTCGATAGAGAGAAGCTGGAGAGGAGGGTTCTGACTGAAGAGATTTCTCATGCTATTAAATTCCAAATTTCAAGGGTGCGAGATCTGCAGAGTAAAGCTGCGATTGGAATTCAGTATCTAGAAGAAAGTTCTCAACCTTGCATCGAAGCAGCCAGCGAGTTGTATTGTGGAATTGTCGATGAAGTTGAAAATATCGATTATCAAGTTTTTGCAAAGAGAGCCAAAACTTCTACGCTGCGTCGATTAAAAGTTGCGCTTCCCGCTTGGGCAAGAGCAATTGCGGCACGCTAGTCTCGCTGAACACCTCGCCGTCCCCAGTAAATCCAAAGGGACATAGTTAAAGTAACCATTGAAAAACCAAAAAATAGATCCTCGACGGGGGCAGACGCAATTCGTAGTCCAATGATGACTGATTCGTTATATGTAAGAATTCCTCTTGAAGTAAGCCACCAATTAGTTATCAATTGAAAAAATAGAATAATCGAGTAGGCGGTCCAAAAACCTTTTCTTGTAGTCAAACGGGTTCTCAGAACTAGATAGTCAATCAATAGAACTAGAAAGACCGAAAGAATAGCTAACTGTGTATACGTCACGCTTCGTCACCAAATTTCCAGTGTCGCTTCTGAGTACGAACAGCTTCTATCGTCAAGAGTGAAGCTAGCGGTACAACAATGAAGAATAAGAATTCCTCTAACGGGATTCCCTTGGGTCCAAAAATTCCCACAACCTGCTCTTTATCAAACCACCAATGCCCGCTTACAACGGCGTAGTAATCCCAAACTAAGAAAATTATTGCTGTGGGGATAATGGATAGTACGGCCCTTTTCAATCTGCGAAGAACTCCCACCTTAAGAAAAATTTCAAGCCAGATAGATCCCACCACAGTGAAAAGGAGCATTGCAAAGTAAGAGAATTTCAGCACGCCGTATGCTAACCTTCGAATCAATCGGGAGCCAAAAGTTGGCTGAGAGGACCTTCGGGTCGACCGTTAGACCAGTTTGATAATGCGAATTGGAAAGGATAAAAAATGATCACAATTTTTAATGCGTGGAATTATGAAGTTACTTTGCTGGAGTTTATCTCCGTCGTAACTTCTCTAATTGCGGTTTATCTGGGGGCTCGAGGGGTTCGAATCGCCTGGCCTTGGTGGATCTTAAGTAGCGCTTTATACGCAATCTTCTTCCTGCAAGTTGACCTATTCGCAAGTGCGCTTCTACAACTGATATTTATTGCCGCAGCTATCTGGGGATTATTTGGCTGGAAGGCCACGGGTGTGGAGCCGCGATCGATGACTTGGCTGGAGCGAGTTCTCTGGTTAGGTGCGCTCATTATTCTTTGGACGGCTACGGCTCCCATACTCGAAGAAGTTGGGGCTGCAGCTTCTTGGCCTGATTCGCTGTTGCTCGTATCGAGCGCCATTGCGCAAATTTTGATGGTACTTCAGCGAAATGAAACTTGGATCTTATGGATTCTCATCGATACTTTCGGAACTTGGCACTATTTCCGTCAAGATCTCTTCTTTACTAGTTTGTTGTATTTTGTTTTCACGCTAATTGCGATTTATGGACTAGTGCGCTGGCGAAGCAGGTCTAGATGGCAAAATCCTTAGACGAACTTTTGCAATTAATCACCAAACAACCTCCGCTGAACAAGAAGTCTTACTTGATATCTATTGATGGCCCTGCTGGGGCTGGAAAAACTACTTTAGCCGCTCGAATTAGTAGCTCTTGGAAGCAAGGCAAAGTCCATACGATTCATATGGATGATATTTATGATGGTTGGGAAAATGCTCTCACGGAAACTTTGACGCGAACTCTAGAGAATCAGATATTAAGACCGCTACACCTCGGAAAGCGAGCTTCGCTAAGAAAATTCAATTGGCTGACCTCAAGTTTTGGAGATTTTTATCAAATACCAGATGCGAATCTCTACTTGTTTGAGGGTGTCGGAAGCGCTCAAAAAGTGACTCGAAAATACCTGGATCAAATTATTTGGATCGATATTGATCAAGAAGTTGGGTTACAGCGCGTGCTTCGTCGAGATGGCGATTATCTTGAGAATGAAATGAGAATCTGGCAACAGCGAGAACTATCCCACTTTGAACTCGAAAACACTCGAGATTGTGCCACCTTCCGCTTCGATGGGAACTTCTTCATCTAAAATCCTCGTGTGTCCGATCTGACTGGCGAAGTAATTGATGGCCGATATAAATTGAATCGGATAGTCGCATCTGGCGGTATGGCAACTATCTACGCAGCCACAGATCTTCGACTAGACCGCGTAATTGCGGTAAAAATTATGCATCCGCATTTAGCGCAGGATGAAAAATTCGTAGAAAGATTTATCAGAGAAGCTAAAGCTGCTGCCGCGCTTTCGCATCCAAACATCGTCGCAGTGCTTGATCAGGGTTGGAATCAAGGCGGAACGCCATGTGTTTTTATCGTTATGGAATTAGTCGAAGGCGCAACTCTCAGGGATTACATATTCGAACAAGGAGCGACAACACTAACTAGTGCTCTACAAATGATAATTCCAGTAGCCAGCGCGCTATCGGCTGCACATCGAATGGGAATTGTTCACCGCGATATAAAACCTGAAAATATTCTGGTTTCAAATGAAGGTCGAATTAAGATTGCGGACTTTGGCTTAGCCAGAGGTGCGCTACTCGGGACAACGATGACTGCTGAGTCCAGCGTTATTTTGGGAAGCGTTTCTTACCTTTCACCGGAACAAGTACAGCGCGGAGTCGCCGATGCTCGAAGTGATATTTACTCGCTTGGGATTGTGCTCTTCGAATTACTTACTGGCCAGAAGCCCTATCAAGGCGAAGATCCCGTACAGATTGCGATTAGACATGTAAATGAAAGAGTACCTGCGCCTTCGACGATTAACAGCAACATACCAATAGAGATTGATGATCTGGTGCTTAGAGCAACTAATTCAGATCCAGATAAACGACCGGCAGACGGAACTGTGCTACTTGAAGAATTGCGCAAACTTTCTGAGAAAATTGATCCGCGTAAACGTCAACTTAGTCTCGAACTAGATTTACCTCCTGCTCCACTTAAACAGCCGGTCAAGGAAAAAGAACGGAAGAAGAAGTCGCGAAATGCGGAATCAACTCAGATAGAGAGTGAGAACGAAGTGAAGCGAGAGAAAACTGGCAATACGAAACGAATCTCCAATCGAGTCCGAAGAAATCGACGGATAGCTCTTCTATTACTCATCTCTCTAGTCGGTATTGGTTGGTACGCATTTGCTGGTCCCGGATCCAAAATAGTTGTACCTTCTTTGGCTGGTGCCACCGTTAAAGAGGCTAAAACAGTTCTTGGAAATTTAGGACTGACTTTGAAGATTGGTTCTGAAGAATTTAGTGAAGATATCCCAGAGGGCAGAATTATCAAGTCTGACCCTGCTGGTGGTGGTCGTGTTGACGATGGTGGTGAAGTCACCGTTTTCACCTCTAAAGGTAAAGAACGAATTCTAATCCCAAATTTAATCGGACTGACTCCAGATGACGCTCAAGCATTGCTCGAGGAGAACAATTTAAACGTAAGTGAAATTACTGAAGATTTTTCAGGCGAAATCACAACGGGACTTGTTATTAGGTCTACTCCGACCCAAGGCGAGAGAGTTAAACGCGATTCAAATGTAATCTTGGTTATATCTAAAGGTGTAGAGAAATTAGAAGTTATTGACTATAAAGGCAAGAGTGGCGAGCAAGCATTGAACGAACTCTCAGATATTGGGTTTGAAGTCGATACAAAGTATGTTTTTAGTGAAGATTTTCCCGCCGGCGCAGTAATCTCCCAAAACCCGATTTCCGGAGTAGCGGATAAAGGTAGTCAAGTAACGTTGTTTGTCTCAAAAGGAACCGAATTTGTATTTATTCCAAATGTATTTGCACTGAGCGAAATTAAGGCAGTTACTGCTCTTGAGGATCAAAGCCTAAGAGTAAGCGTAAAGAAGGTTGGTACTAAGAAGGAGAAATTTGTAACTAATATCTCGCCCAAGGTAGGCAGTAAAGTTAAACGAGGTTCAAAAGTCACCATCACTGTAGGGTGAGCGGGTGAATACACCTCGTATCGGAGCACATGTCCCAACCTCTGGTGGCATGGCCAAGCGTTCAATTGAATACGCAAAAGTTATTGAAGCTGAGGCTATTCAAGTTTTCACATCAAATCCCAGGGGTTGGGCAATGCCTGAACCCAATCGTGAAGCTGATCAGAAATTTATTGAACTATCCGCTGAACTTGATATTGAAACTTATGTGCATGCCCCATTTTTGATTAATTTGGGATCCCCCACATTGAGCACCTACGAGAATTCGCTTGCCTCAACTCAATATTCACTAAAACGTGGAAGTGAAATCAGCGCAAAAGGCGTAGTAGTGCACACCGGTTCGGCAGTCGACGAGAATCATGTGAAAAAGGCTTGGCAACAGATCAAAAAAGGCGTGCTGCCAATTTTGAACAAATTGAAAGATTCAGATCCTTGGTTGCTACTTGAACCAACTGCCGGTCAAGGACAATCTCTGGTAAGAAAACTTGAGGATCTAAAAAATTATTTTGATGCACTCGACTGGCATCCAAAAGTAGGGGTATGTCTCGATACCTGTCACGTCTTTGCCGCAGGGCATGACATCAAAACTGCTGGCGGCATGAAGGCTACTGTGGACCTCTTGGTGGAAGTTGTCGGAGCAGAGAGAATACAGTTGATCCACGCTAATGACTCAATGGATGTTCTTGGATCATTAAAAGATCGCCATCAAAATATCGGAGAGGGTGAGATTGGTAAGCGACCTTTCGAAGAATTATTGGCTCACCCGGCAATTGTTAATGCTCCATTAATATTGGAAACTCCTGGAGAAGAGCCTGAGCACGGTCGAGAAGTTAAACTTCTAAAGAAGATGAGAAAATAGATGTTGGTTTTGGCGCCATGGGCACTTCTAGCTGTAGCAGCGGTATGGGGTATTTCTTTCGTTTGGATGAAAGATATTTTAGATCAACAAGATGTATTCAGTTTCTTGTTCTGTAGATTTATTTTTGCTTCACTAATCATGATTTTAGTACGCCCAGCTGCATTCAAAAAAATGAATTGGAAATTGGTTTCTCGAGGTTCGCTTGCTGGACTTGCGCTTGGCTCAGGATACATTTTTCAAACTCTAGGTCTTGAAAGAACCACGCCAGCAATTACTGGTTTTGTTACAGGTCTTTACGTTGTGTTTACCCCATTGATTGGATTAATTGTTTTTCGTGATCACATCACTCGATTGGCTTGGTTTTATATAGCTCTGGCAACAATCGGTCTTGGAGTGCTTTCGATTTCAGGCTGGTCCATCGGAGTTGGTGAACTTTTTGTTTTAGTTTCAGCAATTCTCTTCGCAATACATATAATTCTGCTAAGTAGATGGAGTAAGAATTTTGATACTTATCTACTTACATTTACTCAGCTTTTCACATGCGCAGTTGTGGCCGGGATACCCGCCGCAATTAATGGATTTACCCCACCGCCGGATCAACAAACGTGGAGCGTTATTGCGTTTACCGCGATATTTGCAACTTTCCTAGCCTTCATTGTTCAGACCTGGTCTCAAGCAAGAATTTCGGCGGTGAAGGTTGCTGTAATTCTCACAACGGAAGTTGTTTTTGCTGCATTGTTCTCAGTGCTCTTGGGCGTGGAGCCGTTGACCTTGCGAATCATAATTGGCGGTTCTCTTATTCTTATTGCAATGATTATGATTGTTCAACCTAGAGTTTCACCACCAAAAGATGGCATACTGCAAACATGATTGTTGATCTTCGCTCAGATACGGTAACCCAGCCATCTCCAGCTATGAGAGAAGCCATCGCCTCAGCCAAAGTTGGGGACGATGTTTATGGCGATGATCCGACAGTTAATCTTTTGGAGGAAAAGATTGCTCATCTTTTCGGAAAAGATGCAGCTGTATTTACTCCAACGGGTTCTTTAGCAAATCAACTTGGCATAAGAACTTTGGTTAAGCCTGGCGAAGAGTTAATTTGTGAGGCAAATTCACATATAGTAAGGGCTGAATTAGGCGCAGCTGCGACCTTTAGTGGAATTACAACTAGAACATGGACAGATCCTCACGGAAAAATATCCGCAAACCGAGCGATTGATATTGCTCGACCAAGTTCAGGTCCCTATCTCGTCTCAACGACCGCTGTTGCTGTGGAAAATACTCACAATTTTGGCGGCGGTACTATTCAAGATATTTCAGAAATAAAGGCTTTGCGAGAATGGTCGGAGCCGCTTGGAGTAAAGCTCCACTTAGATGGTGCCCGAATCTGGAACGCACATGTTTCCAGTGGAGTATCTCTCGCTGAATATGGAAGATACTTCGACACTTTAAGTGTCTGTTTATCAAAAGGCCTAGGCGCACCAATTGGCTCATTGATGATCTCCGACAAGGAGAGAGTTGCTGAAGCAAGAGTTTGGCGCAAGCGATACGGAGGCGGAATGCGCCAGGTTGGAATCATCGCAGCTGCCGGTCTATTTGCTCTTGAAAACAATATTTCGCGATTAGCCGAAGATCATCGTAGAGCTAAGAATCTCGCGGATGCCTGTCACGAGGTGGCTCCAAATGTTATTGATCCTGAGAGAGTGTCAACGAATATCGTTGGGCTTGAACTTCTCGGAGCTAATATCTCAGCAGCAGAATTTGTTACGCAAGCAAGAGCAGAAGGTGTTTGGATGGCTGCACTCGGGCCTACTTATGTAAGAATGGTTACGCATCTTGATGTTGATGATTCTGGAATTGAATTCGCAAAAAAAGTATTACGTGATTTACTGCAACGCGCCTTCGTGTCTAAGTAGCCATTCCTTGGCTTTTAATCCGTACGCATAATTTCCAAGATTGCCTCCGGTCTTTACAATTCGATGACACGGCACAACTAGCGCTACAAGATTTCTTGCGCAAGCGCTGCCAGCCGCTCGCACTGCATCAGGAGATCCGGCCTTTTTTGCCAACTCGGCATAGGAAATCAATTTTCCAGGAGAAACTTTTCGCATCGCTTTCCAGGCTGATTGCGAGAACCTCTCCCCTGGTTGCTTTACCGAAATTCCGTTCAATGCCTTTAAATCACCATCAAAATAATCATCTAGAAGGTCGGAAATAACAGAAATTCTCTTTTGAGATTGAACCGAAATTGATTGATCACGTTTATCTAGGCGCTTAATTAGTTCATCAAAACTACTAAAACCGGCAGCCAGTAGATATTGGTCGTGCGAAATTAAATGCAAACTACCGATGGGAGTCTTATAAATAGATTTGGTAAGCACTGCGAAGTCTTATTCCTGGATCAACTATCTTTTTCCGTCTCGCAGCATTTCTGCTACCAAGAAAGCTAGTTCCAGCGACTGAGTATGATTGAGTCGCGGATCGCATGCAGACTCATAACGCGTCGCTAGATCTTCATGTGAAATATCCATTCCACCGCCAACACATTCCGTTACATCATCACCAGTTAGCTCTACATGAATTCCGCCTGGATGCGTGCCGAGTTTATGATGAACTTCAAAGAATCCTTTCACCTCGTTCATCACGTCATCAAAACTTCGAGTTTTGTAACCCGTTGGCGCTTCATATGTATTTCCATGCATGGGATCGCATACCCAAAGGACAGTTCTTCCACTTTTCTTTACGGACTCAACAATTGGGGGCAGGGCAGTTCGAATGTTCTTGGCTCCCATTCGAATTATAAAGGTTAATCTCCCGGGTTCTTCCTCAGGATTCAAAGTTTCGATAAGGGCCAATGCATCAGCTGGGGAAGTTTTTGGCCCAATCTTTACCCCAATTGGATTTCGTATTTTCTTTGCAAAATCAATATGCGCACCATCAAGTTGTCTTGTGCGCTCTCCAATCCAAAGAAAGTGGGCTGAGACATCGTATGGTTGGTCGGATCTTGAATCTATGCGAGTTAGCGCCTTTTCGTACTCAAGAATTAAGGCTTCATGTGACGAATAAAAATCAACTGTTTTGAATTCTTCCGGATTAACTCCCGCCGATTTCATGAACTCAAGAGCGCGTCCTATTTCTTTGGCAAGCGCCTCATATCTAGAGCCAATTTCCGAATCTCTGACGAATCCCTTGTTCCATTCATGAACCAGCCTTAAATCTGCGAAACCACCTTGAGTAAATGCCCGCACTAAATTTAAAGTCGCTGAGGAGGTGTGATAAACCTTAAGTAATCGAGAAGGATCGGGAGTCCTTGATTCTTTTGTGAATTTCAGGTCGTTAACAGCATCCCCTCGATACGCAGGTAACTCAATTTCGCCACGTTTTTCGGTGTCATTACTTCGTGGTTTCGCAAACTGACCTGCCATTCGACCAACCTTGATTACAGGCATACTTGCTCCATACTGAAGCACCGCGGCCATCTGAAGTATCGTCTTTATTCGATTTCTGATTGAGTCAGCAGTAGCCGCAGCAAATGTTTCAGCGCAGTCGCCACCTTGCAACCAAAACGCCGCTCCCGAAGCTGCTTGCGCAATTTTGCTCTTTAAGTTGTCACATTCGCCAGCAAATACGAGTGGCGGCAATGTTCTAAGTTCAGTAACTACTTGAGCCAATTTCTCACGATCTGGCCACGCAGGTTGTTGCGCGATAGCAAGAGAGTTATTAAAGAGACTCTCCACTGAATTACTCATGGCGCAAGAGTAGAGAGGTTTGAGGGGCTCTCGCTACGGAATTACCCAAAGAAGACTTCGGCTTCTGCGAGCAGGCTTGGATCTACAGTCTTGAGCTTTTCAGTTGCAGATGCCAACGGCACTCTTTCAATTTTCGTGCCGTGAAGAGCAACCATCTTGCCCCAATCTCCTTCATGAGCCGCGGTTATCGCGTGGATTCCAAATCGAGTGGCTAAAACTCGATCAAAAGCAGTTGGAGTTCCACCTCTCTGGATATGTCCCAAGATTGAGGTTCTGGCTTCCGTGCCAGTCCTAGATTCAATTTCTTTAGCAAGCCATTCTCCAATTCCGGAGAGCTTTACATGTCCAAACGAATCAAGAGTTCCGTCTTTGGTGACTATGGTTCCATCTTTAGGTAAAGCTCCTTCGGCAACGACGATTATCGGAGCATAGGATTGTTCAAATCTAGATTCAACGTACTTGCAAACTTTTTCAATATCAAATGGGACTTCCGGAATTAAAATGCAAGAAGCGCCTCCTGCCATTCCGGAATGCAGTGCAATCCAACCGGCATGTCTTCCCATTACCTCAACAATTAGAGCGCGATGATGTGATTCGGCTGTTGTGTGTAATCTATCTATAGCTTCAACAGCAATATTAACGGCGGTATCGAAACCAAATGTGTAATCTGTGTTGTTTAAATCATTATCGATAGTTTTTGGTACACCAATCACTTTGACTCCAAGAGCATCTAATTTCGTGGCAACGCCCAACGTATCTTCTCCTCCGATAGCAATAAGTGCATCCACATTCATCTTCGCTAAATTCTCTTTTATCCGCTCCACTCCGTTTTCAATTTTGAATGGATTTGTGCGGGATGAGCCAAGAATTGTGCCGCCTCTTGGGAGAATTCCGCGGGTTGCCTTGATGTTGAGGGGCATAGTTAATCCTTCAAGAGGGCCCTTCCATCCATCCCTAAAACCAATGAACTCGTATCCGTACTCTTTTTCACCTTTACGAACTACGGCTCTGATAACAGCATTAAGACCAGGGCAATCTCCACCGCCAGTAAGGACACCAAATCGCATTAGATTTCTCCGACTCTTGAGCTTGTGATCATCATCGATCCAGCACGCAATTCTAGCAAGGTCGGACTACTCTTTTGGCGATGGCCAAGACTCTCGTTTATGTAGCGCACGACAATTTGAATCGAAATAAGGGCGCATTAGCAGGCGCACGACCAGAAACCCACGCAATTGTATTTGTAGAAAGCCAGCGCGTGCTTAATGGGGCGAGGTGGAATCGGCAACGCCTATTCTTTCTATTATCTGCCGCACGACATTTTGCCGAAGAACTCAAAGATGAAGGTTTTGAAGTCACTTACTTGAAAGACAAGGACACTGCATCTGGAATTCAAAGTATCTCGAAAAATTACGAAGAAGTTATCTCAGTAGAGCCATCTTCATACAGGCTGTCGAAATCACTCTCTGATATTGGAGTCCGATTTATCCCTAATGATTTTTTCTTGACTCCCCGAGCACTTTTTGAGCAATGGTCAAAAAGTCAGAAAAGCTTGAAAATGGAGAATTTTTATCGCTGGCAGAGACAGAGACTTGGCATTCTGATTTCGAATGGAGAGCCCGTAGGGGGAAGATGGAATTACGATGATGAAAACCGGGAGCCGCCCCCAAAATCAGAATACCGCTGGCCCACTTATCCAAGTCACGAGAGAGACAGTATTGATGAAGAAGTGATCTCTGAATTAAGCAATTTGAATCTTAGTGGGGCTCTCGATGAGGCCGTGTGGGGCACTTCAAGAAAGGCTGCTTTAGCTCAACTGAAAAGTTTTCTTAAAAAATCATTTAAAGATTTTGGCCCGTTTGAAGATGCGATGACGGTCAAATCTTGGTCTTTACATCACTCTCTCCTAAGTCCTTATCTTAATAATGGACTCTTAACTCCTGATGAAGTCATCCGCGAAGCTCTAAAAGAGTTTGATAAAGGGAATATTCCACTGGCATCTTGCGAGGGATTTATTAGACAGATAATAGGTTGGCGAGAGTACATAAACGGTCTTTACTGGATTTTTGGCGAAAATTATCGAGAAAGTAACTTCCTTGAATCAAAAAATCCACTTCTGCCACTATTCGAAAATTCTCAATCGACAAAGATGAAATGTGTTTCCGAGACAATTTCGGGGGTAGAAAAGCGCGGATGGGTACATCACATTCCTCGATTGATGATTTTAAGTAATCTCGCAGCACTCTGCGATGTATCGCCTGTTGAATTGTTAGTGTGGATGAGAAATAATTTTATTGATGCTGCTGATTGGGTAATGGTTCCAAATGTAATTGGGATGAGCATGCATGCAGACGGTGGCAGAATGTCGACGAAGCCCTACATTGCTGGTGGAGCCTATATCTCACGTATGTCCGACTACTGTGGAGATTGCGCATACAATCCGAAAACTAGAATTGAGGATGATTCTTGCCCGTTTACAACGCTTTACTGGCACTATCTGCACAGAAATCGCGATCGATTTAAAAAGAACCACCGTATGTTTCAGCAGTTGAATGGAATGAAGAAATTGAAAGATATTGATGAGACCATTAAGCGAGGCGATTTTCTAATTGAAGGGCTACTTGCTGGGGAAATTTAGGGAGTTACTACTTCTCCTTTACCAACAACAATAATTCCGCCCTCAGAAACTGTAAATCGCTCTCTATCTCTCTCAACGTCAAAACCAATTTCGGCCCCAGGTTCAATAATCACGTTCTTATCCAAAATAGCGCTTTTAACTTTAGCTTTTTCGCCAATTCGAACAGATGGCATCAAAACAGATCCCTCTATAACTGCATCTTTTCCAACTAGAACATCATACGAAGCAACTGTATTACTCAAGACTCCACCAGCAATAATTGATCCAGCTCCAACTATCGAATCAAATGCCCGTCCATTCTCTGAAAATTTTGCCGGAGGCAAAGAGGGCGGATTGGTGAGAATTGGCCAATTTCTGTTGTATAAATTAAATATCGGATGGACTGATACGAGATCCATATGAGCCTCATAGTACGAATCAATAGTTCCTACATCACGCCAATACCCTTTATCACGAGCCGTCTCGCCAGGCACAATATTGTTGGCGAAATCGTAAGCCTTTGCTACCCCATCTTTGGTCATCATCGGAATTATGTTGGAACCTAAATCATGTCTACTTTCGATATTTTGCGAATCATCAATTAATGCACTCTCAAGTGCGTCTCGGCGAAAAATATAATTTCCCATTGATACTAGTGACCAATCCGGGTTTCCCGGCATTCCCGGCGGATTCGCCGGTTTTTCGTGAAAAGCTTTTATAGTCATTCCATCTTCTGCTAATTCAATAACGCCAAAATCGCTAGCCGATTTCCGTGGCACTCTAATCGCAGCAACGGTAACGCCAGCGCCAGTTTGTAAATGCTGTTGATACATCTGATCCGGGTTCATTCGATATACGTGGTCTGCACCAAAAACTAGAATATGTTTTGGATTTTCATCTTGAATTAGATTGAAGTTTTGAAGGATTGCATCAGCGCTGCCCGTGTACCATCTTGGACCTAACCTCTGTTGTGCTGGAACAGGTGTGATGTAGTTTCCTAGAAGTGTGGACATTCGCCAAGTTGTTGTGATGTGTCTATCTAATGAATGTGACTTGTATTGAGTTAGAACCGCGATACGAAGGAAGCCCGCATTAACAAGATTGGAGAGGACAAAATCTACTAATCTATAAGCCCCGCCAAATGGAACCGCAGGTTTTGCTCGGTCGGCGGTCAAAGGCATTAATCGTTTTCCTTCACCACCCGCAAGAACTATGCCGAGTGGAAGATCAAGCCGCGCCATGGCTGAACGATACTCTTGGCATATGCCGCTGGATAGCCAATCGAAATTAAATATCGCGATTGTGACCAAGGAATGGCCTCCTGAAATTTATGGAGGAGCCGGAGTGCATGTCATTAATCTGGTCGAGTCACTCAAAAAGTTTTCAGATACCAAGGTCCGTGTTCACTGCTTTGGTTCAGAGCGCACAGATGCCAGCGCATATCAACTCTCTCCTGCCTTAGAGAATCTCAATAGCGCTATGAAAACTTTGCTACTTGATATGGATATTGCTGAAAAATTGGCAAATGTTGATCTAGTTCATTCCCATACCTGGTATGCAAATTTCACCGGATTTCTCGCTGCTAAAATTTTTGAAATACCCCACGTTATTACCTCGCATTCCCTCGAACCGCTCCGACCATGGAAGGCAGACCAGCTTGGAGGTGGATATTCAATTTCAAGTTGGATTGAGCAAATTTCATATGAACATGCCGAAAGGATTATTGCGGTTAGCGATGCAGTCCGTGCTGATATTTTGAAGGTTTACCCAAAGATTTCTCAAGAACGAATTGTCACAATTCGAAACGGAATAGATACCGACGTTTTCAGACCAATTAGAAATAATGAAATTATCAATCTACATAACATTAAGGATAAATTTGCAATGTTTGTCGGGCGAATAACTCGCCAGAAAGGTCTTATTCATCTGCTTCGGAGTTGGAAGAATATCCCTAAAGAATTCGGATTAGTGATTGCAGCAACAAACGCTGATGAGCCTCAGATCTTCGAAGAGGTTCAAGAACTAATCATTGAACTTCAGAAAGAGCGAGAGAATGTAATCTGGATTAGAGAAAAGTTGCCACAAAAGGACTTGATTGCTCTTCTTACTCATGCAGAACTCTTCGTATGTCCATCTGTATATGAACCGCTGGGAATAGTAAATCTCGAAGCGATGGCATGCGAGACCGCTGTTGTGGCAACCGCGGTCGGCGGCATTCCAGAAGTAGTTACTGACGGTTTAACAGGAATCTTGATAAATCAATCGAACTCGGATGAAGAATTTGAACGATCCCTAAGCGCTGGAATCCTAAAAATTATGAGTGACTCAAGTCTCGCGGAAAGCTTAGGCAAGAATGGAAGAATTCGTGCGGTTTCTGAATTCAGTTGGGATAAGGTAGCAGCACAAACAATTGACTTATATCGGAGTATTTGATGTCGCGTCGCGGTTGGCTTCTATTCTCGCTTGTCGGGGTACTTTGGGGTGTTCCCTATCTGTTTATGAAGGTGGCAGTAGAAGAACTATCCATCGCAGTAATTGTTTTTGGGCGATTAGCCATAGGGGCAGCGCTTCTTATTCCGATCTCGATCCATCAAGGCGCTTTTCGGAATATCCGGCCTCATATGAAATATATTCTCTTTTACGCAATTTTAGAGATGGTTATTCCATGGACTCTGATCACAAATGCCCAAAGAGACTTGTCATCCGGAGTTGTTGCGCTACTTGTAGCCACCGTTCCGATTTGGGCTACGTTATTTGCCCATCACACCGGTGACTCCACTGCTGCTCATCGAATAAGAATCGTTGGAATAGCAATTGGCTTAGTGGGAATAGTATTAATCGTCGGAATAGAGAGCGTTTCTGATTTCAGCAACGCCTGGGCACTTCTACAAGTTCTAATTGCCGCAGCAGCATATGCGTGGGCAACAAACATGATATCTCGAAAAGTAACTGATGTGCCAGGTGTAGCAATCAATGGCATCGCAATGACTATTGCCGCCTTTCTATTCGCGCCATTTGCTTTAATAAATGCTCCAGATATTGCTCCATCGTTAAACGCAATCATGGCAACCGTTGGACTCGGAGTTCTCAGTAGCGGAATTGCATTCTGGGTATTCTTCATCGTGCTAGACGAAATTGGTCCAGCTAGAGCATCTTTAGTTGTATATCCAAATACGGCAGTTGCGGTCTTACTGGGTGTCGTTTTATTGAATGAGCCAATCACGCTAGCGATTTTGATTGGCTTACCCCTTGTTTTAATTGGCTCCTTCTTCGCAAGTAGAAAACCTAAGAGCGCTACATTCGCATCTTAGTTTTGAATAAACCCTAGTTTCTGGAGCGCCTTCGAATCTTTTTGCCAATTTTCAATAACTTTTACGTGAAGCGATAGGAATACCTTTTTGTCGAGAAATTTCTCAATTTCGATTCGAGCGTTTGTTCCAATCTCCTTGAGATTAGAGCCACCTTTACCAATTAAAATCGCTTTTTGGCTATCTCTTTCAACGATGATTGAGGCGTGGATATCAGTCAGATTCTTATCGGTTCTTTCACTTAGATCGTCAACTTCTACCGCCACAGAATGAGGAACTTCTTCTCTAAGGTTTGCGATGGCTGATTCCCTAATGAGTTCAGCTATCGAAATCAATTTATCTTGATCTGAAAACATATCTGATGGATAGAACGCAGGACCAGTTTCAGCATGCTTAACAAGAAGATCAATTAGTAGTTGGATCTGTTCGTCAGTGAACGCAGATACTGGGACAATCTCGTCCCACGAAAACCCCGCTTTTTCGGCTAACTCTTGGGCGACAACTAATTGCTTTGCGAGATCTTGTTTGTTAACCATATCCACCATGGTTATCGCGCAGATCCTCTTAATCGAACGCTGTGCTGCTATCTGTCGCGCGATGTAAAGGTCTCCCGAGCCAATCGTCTCAATTGCTGGTAGACATTGAACAACGATATCGACATCTTTGATGCTGCTATCAACCACCTGATTTAGAGTTGTTCCCAACGATGTCTTAGCTTTATGAAGTCCAGGAGTGTCTATAAAAATAAGTTGGTAATCCTTATCCGTGAGGATTCCTCTTATAGCTAATCGTGTTGTGTTGGGATGATGAGACGTGATGGATATCTTCTTACCGACCAAGGTATTTAAAAGTGTTGACTTTCCCGTATTGGGGCGACCCACGATTGAAATGAAAGCTGATTTATGAGGCATTTAAGCAAAGGGTACATGGTTTATTAGATAGGAATTCCATCGCATCCGCTACAGATGTCACAATTTCTGCGCATCTCTCACCTATTAGTCGATGGCAGCCATCACTGGAAGGCGAATTTATCGGTCCTGGCACAGCGAGAACTATCCTAAGAAGTTCTGCCGCGTCGCGAGCCGTTCTTAATGAACCACTTCGGAAAGCAGCCTCAACCACGATTGTGGCTTTAGCTAATGCGGCAATCAATCGATTCCGAGTAAGAAATCTCTCTGGGCGGGCACGCTCGGTTGGCATAACTTCTGAGATCAATGCACCATTTTCTAGTATTTCATCGAACAATCTTTCGTTTCCGGCTGGATAACTAACGGAAATTCCTGATGCTAAAACTGCGATGGTTCTTCCCTCTGCTGCTAAGGCGCCGCGGTGGGCGTGAGTGTCGATTCCGTAAGCTCCACCGCTAATTATTGTGACGCCACGATCGACAAAACCAGAGGCAAATTCGCTCGCAATTCTTGCGCCATAAGTAGTCGGATTTCGCGTTCCAACTATCGCTACCGAATTACAGTTTTCTATATTGCCACGAATAATTAATCCAATAGGTGGAACGAGAAGATCTCGAATTTGATGAGGCCAAGCTTCATCCTCTTCTGTGATGAATACCCCTTTGGACTCAAGAATCTCGCTAGCCAAGCTTTCGACCGGCGTCTTTAAGCGCTCTCGAATCTTCATGGCGGAGCGGCGTTTCCATTCGAAATTTTGATCTAGTAAATTTTCCAATACTTGTTCCGCTCCATTTTTTGCTATCTCATCCAACCAATATTTATCGCCAGGTTCAATCGCATGAAACAGGCGTAGCTTTGTGAGATTCATTCGCTATCGATTCCAGTGCGCAGATTTAACGCGCGCTCTATCGCAGACCTATCGGGACTGCTCTCGCCAGACAGATCGGAGATACTCCAAGCAGTTCGAAGAATTCGATGATAACCCCGTGCGCTTATTACTTCTCTATCGAATAACTCATTCAATAAAGACATCGCCTCTCGTTTCGCTCGATATCTAGTTCTAAGTAAATGCGGAGGTATCTGAGAATTTGTTTTAAAGTTTTCACCTATAAATCGCTCAGCTGCAATTTTGCGAGCATTAAGAACGCGATTTCTGACGATTTCACTCGACTCTTTTGATTCCGACACTAATTCAGTTCGAGTTGGAGCTTCTACTTTGATTCTGATATCGATTCGATCAAGAAGTGGACCTGAGAGCCTTCCCAGATACCTTCTTATCTGATGTGACGAACATTCACAGTTTCGTCCTCTCCCTGAAAACTTTCCGCAAGGGCAAGGATTTGCTGCTAAAACCAGAATAAATTTCGCCGGATAGTTTGCGCTCTGATTTGCTCTAGAAATACCTATCGCGCCTGACTCCATTGGCTGTCTTAGCGCATCCAAAATTCCCACGGAGCATTCCGTTGCTTCATCAATGAATAGCACGCCGTTATGTGCGAGCGAACAGGCGCCCGGCTTTATTGAGTTAGATCCGCCTCCTACCAAAGCTGGAATAGTTGTTGAGTGATGAGGCGAAATAAATGGAGGTTCGTAACTTATGGCTTCGCGAGGATTTAATTTACCTGCAATCGAATGTATCCCCGCTACCTCAATCGCCTCAGATTCAGTCAATGGCGGAAGAATTGTAGGAAGCCGTTCTGCCAACATAGTTTTACCGGTTCCTGGAGCGCCAATCAACAAGATGTTGTGACAACCTGCGGCCGCAACTCCCAGAGCAAATTTTGCTTCTTCCTGGCCAGCTACTTCAGAGAAATCTTTCGTACGCTCACTTCTCTTTAAATCAATTAACGTTGGATTCTCAAAAGTCTGTGTACCGCTGAGATATGCGATAACACTCTTTAGGTCTGGAAGCGCAATGGCATTCATCTCTTTGAGAATCTTGGCTTCACCATATGAATCTTGAGGAACAATTACGCTCTGAAATCCATGATGCATCGCTGAGATCAACATCGGCAGCAGTCCCCTGATTGGACGTAATCCACCTTCAAGTGAGAGCTCGCCAATAAATAGGGTCCCAATCGTGCGCTTCTCTTCAATCTGAGCGGTTGCCATCAAGATTGCCAATGCGATTGGTAAATCAAAAGCAGATCCGCTTTTTGGAAGCCAGGCTGGAGAAAGAGAAACAGTTAATTTCTTATTTGGCCAATTAAAACCACTATTCAAAATTGCAGCTCGGATTCGCTCTCTCGCCTCGCTTAACGTGGCATCCGGAAGTCCAAGAAGAGAGTAAGAGGGCAATCCATTTGATACATCTACCTCGATATCTATCAATGAACCGGACAAGCCTGAGAGGGTGATTCCCTGCAGTTTTGCAAGCGTCAAGAAATACCTTTTCTATAATCTAAAGTTATTTCGCCAGAACGAGAGATGATTACTCCGGCAGAGTCGATCCGATATGGATTCCCTAGTCGTAAATTGGTGGCTAGCCAAGCAAGGGCTAGTTTTTGAATTCGAAAAAGTTTTTTCCGATCAATACTTTCAAGGGGATCACCAAAAGCGATACTGGTACGAGTCTTAACTTCTACAAAAATGATTAACCCATTTTGATCCCTAGCCACAATATCAAGTTCACCTTCTCGAACTCGCCAATTTCGAGACATAATCTGGTATCCAATTTTTGTAAGGTAGTCCGCTACGAATTGTTCGCCGTTCTCACCTAATTTGGATGCTTTGGGTGTCAGAGCCACCACAGCAAACTAGACTCAAAATATTGACTATTTAAAGCTAAATAATTATCTGTGGATTAAAGAAATTTAGCGATATTTGAGTAGCTTCTTCGGTGGATACTCGATACTCCTAATTCTCGCAAAGCAGTATCGTGGGCCGCTGTTGCATATCCTTTATGCTCCGATAGACGATAGCCTGGAAATTCTCGATCTAGTTCGGTCATCAATCTATCGCGATGCACTTTAGCAATTATGGAAGCCGCGGAAATTGATAATGCGACTTGATCACCTTTCCATACAGCTAAATTTGCAATACTCAATCCCGGAACTTCGTAGCCATCAGTCAGAACATAATCTGGTTGTACAGATAGCGAATTTATTGCTCGCCGCATGCCTTCAATGTTGCACTTATGCAGCCCTTTCTCATCAATTTCGAAAGGTGAAATCTCAATTATTGAATAGGATATTGAGTTATCCAATATTTGTGGAAACAGTTTCTCACGCTTAGCGGGCGATAGTTCTTTAGAATCTCTAACTTCCTCTAACGAGGAATTTTCCAAGTCCGCAAGAATTACGGCGGCTACGACAAGTGGCCCGGCGCAAGCACCACGGCCGGCTTCATCTACGCCGGCAATTCTCTTAATGCCCGATTTTTGGAGTTTTTTATCAATCACTTAGTTAATGGAATTTTTGCTAAATCAGAGCCGCGTTCGATTAATCCAAAATTTGAAATAGGCCAGATAACTACGACAGCTTTTCCTGTGACGCGGCTCAAGGGCACCATTCCCTTGTTGGGGTCATCGGTGTGGAATCGCGAATCTGCACTGGCTCCCCGGTGATCTCCCATGACCCAGACGAAATCCTTTGGAACTTTGACATCAAATTTCATTTCAGAGGCTGCGTCTCCAGGATAAATATATGGTTCGTTCACCGGAACTCCATTTATCTCTAGTTTCCCTTCGGTATTGCAACAGACAACTCGATCTCCACCGACTCCAATGATGCGTTTAATCAAGAATTGTTTGGCTGGATCTGGAAGCACGCCGACGAAAACTAGTGAATCCTTAATAACCTTACCGAGCCCAGCACTTTCCTCGGTAACTGGTGGTAACCAATCCGCCGGATCTCGGAAAACAACTACATCGCCGCGTTTTACCTCACTGAAAAGTGCGCCGAACTTATTAACACCTACGCGATCATTTACGAGCAAGGTGTTTTCCATGGAGCCAGATGGGATATAGAAGAATTGGATAAGAAATGTCTTAATTATTATGGAGAGAATTAGCGCCGATACAACCAGAATCGGAAGTTCGCGAAGGGTGGAACCTTTGCGAGAGGCCATTACTTAAGCTTGGGTTTTCTCTTCAGATTCAGGAGCAACTTCGGCTGTATCGATTACTTCTGCAGGTGTCGACTGATTCGAATCAATTGCAGAATTTTCGGATGGGCTATCAGAATAAATCGTTTCTAGATCAGCTCCGCCGCGACGCTCACGAATTTTAGCTGCCTTACCTCGCAGATCACGGAGATAATAAAGTTTTGATCGGCGAACTTCGCCTTTGCGCACTAGTTCAATTTTCTCAATAACCGGAGCGTGAACCGGAAAGACGCGTTCT
Organism: Actinomycetales bacterium; assembly: GCA_018969585.1. Classification (GTDB taxonomy): domain Bacteria; phylum Actinomycetota; class Actinomycetes; order Nanopelagicales; family Nanopelagicaceae; genus MAG-120802. The sequence continues at coordinate 66,937 of JAGWYB010000001.1, forward strand.
ACTCCGACACCGTAAGAGATTTTTCTGACTGTAAAAGTTTCGCGGATGCCAGAACCTTTTCGAGAAATGACTAACCCTTGGAAGACCTGGATACGACTCTTGTTTCCTTCAATAACTCGAACATGAACCTTCAACTCATCGCCGGGTCGGAAATTAGGGATGTCTTTGCGGAGCGATGTTGCATCAACCGCGTCAAGTACGTTCATGGCTATTTCCTTACAGTTGGTCTTGGGCTAACCGCCGTATCCTGCCATAAGGCACCACTAAGCGCTAAATCGCCTTGATCCAGCGCCCATCCGTAATCAATTCCTGGCCTAATTCGCGATAAAGGGTAGGACCAGCGACCAGAACAAAGTTCTGTGCTCCGCTAGGAATTAAAGGTACGGCTAGAAAATTAGCTCCAGCTTCACGCGCTATTAATCCAGCTGCAGCAAAATCCCATTCATATACACCAGCTTCATAATAGGCATCGAGCACCCCCGAAGCCACCAAACAGATATCTACAGCGCACGCACCTAATCTTCTTATGTCGCGTATTCTCTTTATTAAATTGCTAAAAAATTCACCTTGCGCAAATCTCGATTCCAAATCATATGAAAATCCGGTTCCAACTAAAGATTTAGAAAGCGGAATAGGTTCATTGCATTTTATGGCTTCGCCATTGCATTCTGCACCTTGATGGAGCACCGCGCTCCACGTTTTGCCCAGTGTTGGAGCATGAACAACTCCAACGACTACCTTATCGCCTTGTTTAATTGCGATACTTATGCACCATCCAGGAACGCCATAAAGATAATTTACGGTTCCATCAATTGGGTCTACGACCCAAGTAAATTCACTTGATCCACTCTTAGTAGCACCCTCTTCACCTAGAATTGAATCGTCTGGACGTATTTTTTTGATTCGATTTGTTATTAATTCTTCACTCGCCTGGTCCATCTGTGTTGCGAAGTCCAAAGCTCCACTCTTCTCCGAAAGATCAAATTTTTTGGGTCTTTCTGACAATAAGTCACCAGCTTCGCAGGCGATTTTTAGGGCAAGATTTCTTAATTCGATCAGTTCGGTCATATCCGAATCTAAGCACAAGTAGACTTCTCAAAATGCAACACAACTACCGAAGACTTTTTAGCGTTCCTGGTGGTTGGAAGTTTTCATTTGCGGCATTTATTCTGCGATTACCAATATCGATGCTTTATTTGGCGATGGTTCTTTTTGTGGTCGCAGAAACCAACTCTTACTCCATGGCAGGCGCTTTATCCATGGCTGCCTCAATTGTGATTTCAATTGCAGCTCCACTTTGGTCAAGGGCTGCAGACCAATATGGACAGACGCGAATACTTAAGATTACCGCTCCATTACATATATTTTTTATGGCAGCTTTCGTTATATTGTTGAAATCTGATGCGCCAACAATCTTATGGTTTACCAGCGCATTGCTGTTTGAGTCTTTTGTAATTGGCTCGGGTCAAATGGTTAGGCGTCGTTGGATTTACGCCATCGGAGAAAAGGACAAAGTTCTTACCGATACAGCCTATTCATTTGAAGCCTTTGTTGACGAAGTAATTTTTACTTCAGGCCCAGTGCTGGCAACTTTACTTGCCGCATACTTCGCTCCTGAATACGCCATTTTTGCCGCAATGTTTTTTGTGGCTACGGGGGCTTACCTTTTCGCAAGACAAAGAGCTAGTGAACCAAAGCCGCATCCAAGAAATCCAGAAGCAGATCATTCACTACTCATAAAGGAAAGATTTGTACAGGCAGTCTTTCTTCCGCTCGTTCTCTGTGGATCTTTTTTTAGCGCCGCAGGTTTAGTAATAGTCGGTTACGCCGATGAGTTTGGTGAGCGTGAATTCAGCGGACTTTTAGTTGCTATCTGGTCTCTAGGTAGCGGTATCTCAGCTATCGCCATTGGCTCTATTAAATGGCGACGCAGTGATTCAATTCGGTTTATCGAGTCAATTCTCGCCCTTTTTATTCTTACTATCCCAATTTACTTAATTGCTGTAATCCTGCCCGGTAATTTTATTCTGTTGAGTATTGCTCTATTCCTTAATGGACTTGCAATTGCTCCGCTGCTTACCTCTGGTTTTGCACTCGCGGAGCGCTCGGTTCCAGAAGAGCGCAAAACTGAAGTACTTGCTTGGGCTATTTCGGCTCTAAGTCTTGGTGGTGCAATCCCACCGGCACTAACCGGTTACATTATTGACACTAGAGGTATCTCTGTCGCATTTATAGTTCCGTTAGCCTGCATGGCGCTCTCCGCAGCCTCATTACTTCCTTTTCTTGGCATCTGGAAAGCGAAGATTTCAGAGAAATCGCGTTAAGTTCCCCGAAAGTAAGAGTTCAATATGGCAACCTACCCCTATGTCGGAACTGCAATTTTCAGGTCGCTCTCTCGATGGTGAATACCTTGAATTCTCAGACGAATCAGGTAATTCATTTCGGCTTCGAATAACTGATGCTCTAAGGAATTCCCTGGTAGATCGAAAACTCAGTGCGGTGCGTGACGACGTCGCAACATTTTCAGTTAAAGAAGTACAAGCAAGATTAAGAGCTGGAGAAACTTTTGATGAGGTCTCCCGGGCAACTGGACTTACTCTGGAAAAGATTGAGAGATATGCCAGCCCAATTTTGCAAGAACGTGCCTGGATAATTGAGCAAGCCGAAAAGTCGACTCCCAAGAGTACTTCGCTAAATCTTCATGATTTGGTGATATCCCGCTTGGCGCCGCGAGGTGTGAATATGAATCAAGTTTCTTGGAATACCTGGCGGCTTGAAAATGGCACTTGGCATCTAGTCCTTACTTATCCAGCGAGTGAAGGTGTCCGACAAGCTATTTGGATCTTTGATGCAAATATGCGAACTCTGGTTGCGCACGATGATGGAGCCAAGTGGATTTGCGGTGAAGAATCCCCTAAGCAATCCGCGAAATCAGATCGAGCGCCTGAACACGGCGTCCTATTCCCCGTGGAGGGCGAAGCGCCGAACCCACCGAGACTTGTTGCGGTGAGGACAGATAAGGCCCCAGATACCGAGGAGATTCCCGCGGATGCAAAACAAGATGGAGTAACTAGAAGAATTTCGATTCCCTCTTGGGATGACATTATGTTTGGAAGAAGTAAAAGAAAAGACGAATCCGAAACCTAAGTTTCTAATAAAAGAAGTGGAATCTCCACTTCATTTTTTGTTAATCCGCCGTGATGGCCGACCATAGCGATTTGAAGCATCTCGCGCTCTTGTTCGACCAGAATCAATTCATCATTCGCGATGATTATCAAATCTCCAATACGCTCAATGTATTTTTCCGATACAGCCTCTCCAAAGAGTTTCTCAGATATAGCTTCCGAGCGAGTTTTCAACGTTATCTTGGGACCAAAGAATTCAAGCCATCTACTTTTGACTTCCTCAATTGCGTCAGGCGAGATGTAAAGATAGCGAACTCTAGGTTCGCCAGCCATCAGATTGACGTCATTTAATAAGTCATTGTTTTTTCCAATTACGACATGTTCCTGTTTATTTATCATGCCGTGATCTGAGGTAATCCAAATACGTATTCCTGAAGGGAGTTCTCTCATCAATCCTGATATCAATTGCTCAACTTTTTCTAAAGCTTTTAGAAATCTCTCAGATCCCATCCCATGGGCGTGCGAAGCTTCATCTACATCGTTTAAGTAAACATAGGCGAAACTGCTTGGTTGCCGAAGAGCTTCGACAGTTGCGGTAATTTGTTCCGAGATCGTATTTGCTTTTTTATATGCCGCACCTCGAAGCGCTGCTCTTGTGAATCCAGAATTTTCGTACCGCGCTGCTGCAATATGGCTTACCGCAATGCCAGAACGCATAGCGCGTTGAAATAAAGTCTCGTTTGGTTGCCAAATTTCTGGATCTACTCTCTCGTCCCATTTCAGAGCATTTAAAATTCTCTCTGGCTTTCCACTATGCGGGACCCGCATCGTGTAACCAACCATTCCATGTTCTCCAACAGGTAATCCAGTTCCTAAAGTAGTTAGGCTAGCTGCAGTCGTGGAGGGAAAAGTTGCGGATAAAGTTCTAAGATATTCAAATTCAGTAACAAAGTTCCGCTTTTTTGCGAATTCATCGATAACATTTTTTCCAAGCCCGTCGACCAAGACTAGGCAATCCCTAGAGCCTTCTCTGGCCGGGATTTTCAAATCATTCCGGCAGTCTGAGACTCCTAGTGAGGCGAAAATGGAATTACTTAGATCCCCGATAGTAAATTCCATGTCCCCATCTTTCCAGTAATCTTCCTCTCGATGATCCGATATTCAAGTGAAGTTAAGAGCGCCTTAGCGGCGAATGGTCCAATTGTCGCTCTCGAGTCCACAATAATTGCGCACGGCCTACCCCGGCCGAAGAACTTAGAGGTTGCGCTTGAAGTTCAGAATGTGGTGCGAAATCATGGTGCTACGCCTGCAACAATTGCAATTATTGATGGGGCAATAAATGTTGGCTTGGAAGACTCCGAATTGGAGAAACTTGCAAATAGCAATAATGTTTCGAAGGCGTCGATAAGAGATATTCCTTTCCACCTAACTGGTGGAAGTAGCGCGGCTACCACAGTTGCGGCAACATCTCACATAGCTCAATTGGCAAACATTCAAATCTTTGCAACTGGCGGTTTAGGTGGAGTCCACCGTGGTGCGGAACGTACCTGGGATGAGTCAGCAGACATTCAATCGCTAAGCAGTATTCCGGTAATCGTTGTTTGTGCTGGCGCGAAATCAATTCTTGATATCCCGGCCACCTTGGAGCGCCTCGAAACTTACTCAGTCCCGATTGTTGGCTACCAAACCTCAAAATTTCCTGGTTTCTATCTCGCTGATAGTGGCTACTCACTTGAACATAAACTAGATAAACCAGAAGAAATTGCTAGATTGTGGAAGGAACAAATATCTGCAGGTATTACGGAGAAGGGTTTGGTTGTCGCTAACCCTGTAGTAAATCAGATGGACCCGAGGCTTCACGCAAAACTACTTGAGGACGGACTAACTTCCGCGACTTCTAAGAATATTTCCGGCAAAGATGTCACTCCATTTCTCCTTGAGTATTTTCATAAAAATAGTAATGGAGAATCTCTTCGAGTCAATATTGAAATAATCAAAGCAAATGCACAACTGGCTGCACAAATCGCCGTAAACCTAGCAAGATGAATTTGATCTGTGTTGGGGACGCCATGGTCGATGTCGTCGTTAAATATCTTGGTGATATTCAATTCAATAGTGATACGCCGTCTAGTATCTCCATTCGAAGCGGTGGCGCAGCTGCAAATACCGCCGTATGGGCAGCTAAGTTGGGCGTCAACACAACATTTGTAGGCCATGTAGGAGAAGATTCGGCAGGGAAAACTTTCGCCTCAGAATTGAGGAGTCATGCGGTCAAGTTCGGAAATCTTGAAATAGAGGGTTCAAGTACTGGAACTGTTGTCGTACTTGTCGATGAGAGCGGCGAGAGAACCATGTTTCCATCCAGGGGTGCTAATTCGTATTTATCTATGGCGGATTTTCCTTCGAACGATTTTGATGCTCTCTACCTCTCGGGCTACTCATTATTTGATAAGGATTCTTCAAGCTCGGCACTTGAGATTTTAGATAGAGCTAAACAGAGTGAAAAATTGATTTTTTTGGACCCCGCTTCTACTGGCTTGATAAAGAGTTATGGTCGAGATAACTTATTAAGCAAGATTGCTGATATTGACTTTTTACTTCTAAATGAAGAGGAAGCACGTTTTCTCTCGCAACAACAATCACTAGAAGAAATTTTTGATTTTCTTCTTGAATATTCAAAATACGTCGTTATTAAACTCGGTAAAGATGGCTCCAGCGCAAAACATCGAAATGGCTCAATCATTTCCGTGAATGCTCTACCGGTTAAGGTTTTGGATACGACGGGTGCAGGAGATGCCTTTGCGGCCGGTTTCATGGCAGGTTGGCTTTCATCTGGAGATATCGAAAATTCTTTGAAGTCTGCAAGCAAAGTTGCCGCCGAGTGCATTTCAAATATTGGGGCCCGACCGAGCGTCATTGCCTAGAAAAAGCATAAAAGGTTGGCAGAATCGCGCCGTGGCGAAACGTGAAAGTAAAGGACCCAAGCCCGGCGAATTTGCGGGAAAGATTGTTGATATTGATGTATCGAATGAGTTATCTGAATCTTTCTTAGAGTACGCCTATTCGGTTATTTACTCACGCGCACTTCCAGATGCTCGAGATGGTCTCAAACCAGTGCAACGTCGAATACTTCACCAGATGTCCGAGATGGGCTTACGACCTGAGAGAGGTCATGTTAAGAGTGCGCGCGTAGTTGGTGAGGTAATGGGAAAACTTCACCCACATGGCGATGGTGCGATTTATGACGCGCTGGTGCGAATGGCCCAACCGTTCTCTATGAGATTGCCTCAGATAGACGGCCACGGCAATTTTGGATCACTCGACGCAGGTCCTGCTGCCATGCGCTACACCGAAGCGCGATTAGCTCCAGCGGCTCAAATGATGGTTGATGAAGTAGATGAAGATACAGTCGATTTCGGCGCAAATTACGATGGACAAATTTTAGAGCCGTCAGTTCTGCCAGCCGCTTTTCCAAATCTCTTGGTAAATGGTGCAACTGGAATCGCAGTTGGCATGGCTACAAATATGGCTCCCCATAACTTAGCCGAGGTTATTTCTGCCGCTATACATTTGATCGAGAATCCAAATGCCACAGTTAAGCAATTAATGAAACATATTCCTGGACCAGATTTCCCGACAGGCGGGTCCTTAATAGGTAAAGAGGGATTACTCGAGGCATACCAATCTGGAAAAGGTGCATTTAAAGTAAGAGCTAAATCAGAAATTGGAAAAGTCTCCGCAAGAAAGCAAGGAATAACTATTACAGAATTACCATTTAATATTGGACCCGAGAAAATAGTCGAACGAATTAGCGACCTAGTAAAAGGCAAGAAAATCCAGGGAATCTCTGACATCATAGATTTAACTGATGGCCAGAACGGAACTAAAGTTGTAATCGAGGTCAAGAATGGTTTCGAACCAGAAAAAGTCCTAGAGAACCTCTATCGTCTCTCCCCAATTGAAGATGCATTCTCAATCAATGCAGTGGCTTTGGTTGGCGGAAAACCTCGCACGCTTGGTTTGAAGGAGCTTCTGCAAGTCTTTATTGACCATCGCATCGATGTGGTGACTAGACGATCAAAATTTAGAAAAGCGAAAGCCTCTGATCGATTAAATCTAGTAGATGGACTTCTTAAGGCTATTTTGGATATCGATAAAGTAGTAAAGATTGTGCGTGGAAGTGAAGATGCTGCCTCCGCTAAGGCAGCCCTCATTAAGGCGTTTAAGTTAACAGATGAACAAGCCACGCACATTCTCGATATGCCACTTCGGCGACTAACGAAGATGTCAAAGGTTGAGCTTGAAACTGAACAGAAGAGTTTAAAGAGTGAAATTTCAAACCTGACTGCGCTTCTTAAGAGTGATGAGGCACTTCGAAAAAAGGTTTCGGAGGAGCTAAAAGAAGTTTCAGCTAAATTTGCAACTCCGCGAAGGACTGTAATTCTTTAAGCGTCGATTCGCTCTCTATCAACATCTGCTGCCGAAATAAAATCTTTCCGAGGCGCTACTTCATTACCCATCAATAGTTCAAATAGCTTTTCAGCATCTAAGGCATCGTTAATCGTAATCCTACGAAGGGTACGGTGATCGGGATCCATAGTTGTCTCGCGAAGCTGATCTGCGTCCATTTCGCCTAGCCCCTTATAACGCTGGATTGGTTCTCGCCATTTCTTACCTTGCTTTTTCAATTCATTTAGACGTTTTTTCATTTCATCATCTGAATATGTGTAGTGGAATTCGCCTTTCTTACCACCTGAGCCAAGGACTTCAATTCGATGCAAAGGTGGAATAGCAGCAAATACTCTTCCATCTGTGATTAAAGGTTGCATATATCTATAAATAAGTGTCAGTAGTAAACAACGGATATGAGCTCCGTCAACATCCGCATCTGACATGAGAATTATTCGCCCATATCGTACGTCTTCGATATTAAAAGATTTTCCTGAGCCTGCGCCGATCACTTGGATGATTGCTGCGCACTCTGCATTGTCCAACATTTGAGAGAGTGAGGCTTTCTGTACATTCAATATCTTTCCGCGAATCGGCAGAATGGCTTGATACTCGGAGTTACGCGCGGCCTTTGTTGTTCCCAACGCGGACTCGCCTTCAACGATAAATAATTCGGTGCGTGAAACATCTTCTGATCTGCAGTCCGATAGCTTGGCTGGAAGCGATGAGCTCTCCAGAGCATTTTTGCGGCGTTGCAATTCCTTGTGAGCTCGAGTTGAAATTCTGGTACGTGCCGCATTTGCAATCTTCTCCAGAACCAATCGTCCAGTCGCTTTATCAATTCTCTTAGTAGAGGTGAAGAAGTTCTTTAGTTCGTCAACAACGACCTGATTTACGATCTTGGCTACAGCAGGAGTTCCTAAGACTTCTTTAGTTTGTCCTTCAAATTGCGGTTCCTGCATGCGAACGGTGATTACACCGGTCAAACCTTCCAAAATATCGTCCTTAATTACATCGGGTTCATTCTTTTTTAACGTTCCGCTCGTACGAAGGAATTCATTTATAGACTTGGTTAATCCACGTTCAAAACCTTGCACGTGAGTTCCGCCTTTGGGCGTTGCAATAATGTTCACGAACGAGCGAATCGTAGTTTCGTAACCATTTCCCCAACGTATTGCGATATCCACATCCATATCTCGCTCAACATCTTTAGGCTCTAAATGACCTTTTTCGTCTAAGACTGGAACCGTCTCTTGATAATGACCTTTTCCAGAAAGACGAATTACTTCCCCAACTGCAGCGTCGGGCTGAATAAAATTACAATATTCAGAAATGCCTCCCTTATGAATAAAACTCTCGCTTGTTTTATCTTTAGTTCTTTTGTCATTAACGACGAGGGTTAGCCCTGGTACAAGATAAGAGGTTTGTCGCGCTCTAGCATAAATCTCTTCCAAATCGTATTGTGAATCTTTAATGAATATCTGTTTATCCGCCCACCATTTAATTCTCGTACCAGTTATTTTCGATGAAACTTTTCCGATAACTCGTAATCCAGATTGAGCTTTGAATTCGGCATTTGGGCCATCTCCTTCAAAGATTCCGGCCACACCTCTCTTAAAGGACATCCAATAAATTTTTCCGTCTCGGTCGACTTCAACATCAAGACGTGAAGCAAGCGCATTTACAACTGAAGCGCCAACTCCATGCAGTCCACCAGTTGCAGCATAAGATCCGCCGCCAAATTTTCCGCCAGCGTGCAGCTTGGTCATGACAACTTCAACTCCGGTCAAACCTGTTTTCGGTTCCTTATCAATTGGAATACCGCGCCCGTCGTCATGAACTTCAATTGAGCCATCTCGCTCCAAATTAATCTCAATTTTTTTGCAATGACCTGCTAGTGCCTCGTCGACAGAGTTATCAATAATTTCCCAGAGGCAGTGCATGAGGCCTCTGCCATCGGTAGAGCCGATGTACATGCCTGGGCGTTTTCTAACAGCATCTAGACCCTCAAGAACTGAGAGATCCTTAGCGGTATAACTTTTTTCAACCGACCGCGAATCGTTTTCAGCCACGACTGGGAAGGGTATCTCCCGATATCCCACATGCCGGGATTACGCGCCGAATTTGCTGTGAATTTATGTACAAACTCAAGAATCTATATTTTTTCGTTGAAAAACCTGCGTTTCTAGGGATTTCATCCTGCGGGGAATAAAGCAGGGATGGTTTGATGTTCCCCTGACCTAAGGAAAGGCAGGCTGATGACTGAAAACGTAGTCCTCGATACCGCACCACTTAATGCGTTAGACCGCTGCGACCGATGTGGCGCACAGGCATATGTCCGCGCTGTGATGTCTAACGGGTTCGAGTTACTTTTCTGTGCTCACCATGCCAAGAAATATCAGGAAGGTCTTACAGCTTCCGCAAAACGCATCCAAGATGAAACTGACCGACTTATCGAAGGATCACCGGCTCGATAAAACGATTGATTTTGCTTGGTCGTTTAGTCAATTCCTCTTCGCGGTCTGAAATAGTACTCAGATAAATCAAAGTATTTACCCCAAGGTATCTGAGGGGCTCGGGCTCCCACTCTCTGATTTTCTTATTCACAAAGTGGAGAGATCTAAGGTCTGACTTAATATTAAGAATTTCTTGCGCCATTATCTTTCCGGCAAGGTGGCTCATTGTTACGCCATCGCCGGCATATCCACCTAGTTTTCCAAAACCGCCATCGAATTGTAGGTATGGCTCCCAATCACGTGTAATTGCTACTGCGCCACCCCATCGATGCGTAAATTCAACGTCGTCAAGCGCCGGAAACCAAGACTTTGCAAGGTCAATCAAACGTTTATGTACTTTTTCGTTGGATTCTCGCGATTCTTGCAGTATCGATCCAAAAGGCGAAGTTGCCCCTCTTCCGCCTAGCGCCAAGCGATTATCAACAGTACGTTGCGCGTAATTTATAACGTGAGCATTTTCTGCGAAAGTAAACCGCTCTTTGTTTCCTATTTCACTCCAGACTGATTTTGAGAGTGGTTCAGTTGCGACCATCAATGAATACAGTGGTATAAAACTTCGATTCTTATCTCCGTAAACTTCAGTAGCCTGAACAACGATCGGGGCTCGAACAAAGAAACTACTTGCCAAAATTCCACCATTAACTCTTGTGGCCCAAGAATTGGTATAGATCGATATTCCTCTACTGCTAATGAATTTTGCTAATCCTTGTAGCAAGTTGTAGGGATGGACCGTTGCACATTCAGGGTTAAACCTTCCGGCTAAAGCTCCTTTGATGTTTATCAATTCCCTTAGCGAATCTTTACTTAGCCATTCTCCGGCCTCAGATTTCTCCTCAAGGCGTCGTAGCTGCCCCTCATTCCGTGCGAAATACAGGCTTCCCGATTTTTTGAATCCTGCCTCGGGAGCGTGCTTGCCGGCAAATTTGCCGATTTCATCAATAGATTGAGAAAGCGCGGCGAACAATCTTTCAGTTGAAGCTAATCCAATTTTGCGAATTAGAGTCTTTTTCGAGACGGGGTACTCAGAAGAGGCCCAACCGCCATTTCTCCCGCTTGCCCCAAAGCCAATCTCTCGAGCCTCAAATATTGCAATCCGCAGTGTTCGATCAATTTGATTTAAATGAAATGCCGTCCAAAGCCCCGAAAAACCACCACCGATTATGGCAACGTCAAAATCTAAATTGGAATCGAGGGATTTACCTTTAAATCTCTCTTTTGAATCGGCCCAGAGAGAGTTATTAGCCTTGGAATCCAGCATCTCGGTGAGATCCATCGCAGAATGGTTTCTCTTTTGAATGTCCGCAACGACAGAGCGAGAAATTCTCTTTTGTCTCTATGACCTTACCCTCGCTATCAACAAAATCGACCTTGCCATTCACTCTGATTGAGCCATTTGGCTTGATGAATATTTTTGCGCGCTCTTCCATTAGTAACTCCTAGTCTAAGTAGTCGCGTAGAACTTGGGATCGCGAAGGGTGTCGCAACTTTGACATCGTCTTAGATTCAATTTGACGGATTCGCTCTCGGGTAACTCCATAGACTTTTCCAATTTCATCCAGAGTCTTCGGTTGACCATCTGTCAGGCCGAATCTCATTGCAACGACGCCTGCCTCACGCTCTGAGAGAGTATCTAGAACCGAATGCAGCTGTTCTTGAAGCAAGGTGAATGAGACCGCGTCAGCAGGAACTATTGCTTCCGAGTCTTCAATTAGATCGCCGAATTCAGAATCTCCCTCTTCGCCAAGTGGGGTATGCAGTGAGATTGGCTCTCTTCCATATTTCTGGACCTCCACTACTTTCTCTGGAGTCATATCCAATTCCTTGGCTAATTCTTCTGGCGTCGGTTCGCGACCAAGATCTTGGAGCATCTGGCGTTGGACTCGGGCTAATTTATTAATTACTTCCACCATGTGAACTGGAATTCGAATAGTTCTTGCTTGATCTGCCATCGCACGGGTAATTGCTTGGCGGATCCACCAGGTGGCATATGTCGAGAATTTGTAGCCCTTGGTGTAATCAAATTTCTCAACCGCTCGAATCAAACCTAGATTTCCCTCTTGAATTAGATCAAGGAAAAGCATGCCGCGTCCGGTATACCTCTTAGCAAGAGAAACCACTAATCGTAGGTTCGCCTCTAGAAGATGGTTTTTAGCAATTCGTCCATCGTGAGCAATCAATTCAAGTTCTCGACGGTTAGCTCGCTCCAACTTCTCCCCTGAATTAAGTTTTTCCTCGGCAAATAATCCAGCTTCGATTCGCATCGCTAGCTCTACTTCGAGCTCCGCGTTGAGAAGAGCAACGCGACCTATCTGCTTCAAATAATCCTTGACTGGATCTGCTGTAGCGCCAGCTGTTAAAACTGTTTGAGGTGGCGCGTCATCTTCTTCGGAATCTTTAAGAGTGAATTCGCCTTCTTCCTGTTTAGCTTCCTCGGTCAGGTTTACAACGCGGACATCCGATTGAGCCTCACCAGTCTCTTCACCAGTTTCTGCGACAAGTTTTTCCAAATCTTCTAATTCAACTTCTTCGAGTTCGACCTCTTCGCCGTCAATCTTTACTACTTTTTTACTCTGCGGTTTTTCTATGGCTGGCTTGCTAGCAGTTTTCATCGCCTCTAATTCGGCTTTAGATGGAAAGAGTCTTGGCCCTTTAGGTTTATCTTCTTTACTCTTGCCGGCAGTTCGTGCTGCCTTCATTGCTTCTAATTCGGCTTTGGTTGGGAAAAGTCTTGGACCTGACTTCTTTTTATCTTTACTCTTCGCTTTTTTCGCGGCGCTCTTGGATGAAGCCTTCTGGCCTTTTTTGGGCGCACGAGATAGCGGCACAAATTGTCCTTTGCTTTTCTGCTAACGGATTGTTAGCACTCTGCCACTAGGTGGCTATGGCTATATTATAAATTGTCCACAGGCTAAATAGCACTTTTTAGGCCCGTTCTAGGGCTAATTCGAGGGCTTCTCGCACGGCTTCTCCGACCTGATCAACTTCAATAAGGAATCCATCGTGGCCAAAAGGGGATGAAATCTGGCGCAGCGGCGCAGCTTTTGGGGTCAGATGAACAATTTCCTCCTGGAGGCGAGGCGGAAATAGGCGATCAGTATCGATCGAAACTACAACCACGGATGCCTCAACCTTTGCTAAGGCCGCCTCAACCCCACCTCGATCTCTCCCCACATCATGGGTCATCATTACCGTTTCAAGTGAGATGTAGGTGTTGGCATCGAATCTTTTGGCGAGTTTATTTGCCTGATGATCCAGATACGAAGTGACTGCGAATCGACCAGAACCATCGCCCTGCAGATCTCTCCCAAATCTCGTATCCATCTCATATTCAGTTCTGTAAGAGAGATGGGCAATTTTTCTGGCAATCCCCATTCCCTCAATCGGTCCTCGATTTGAATCGTAATAATCCCCGCCAAGAAAGTTTGGGTCGGCCTTTATCGCATGTATCTCAGTACTCCAAACTCCAATTTGATCACCAGTGGCTACCGCAGATGAGCCAATGGTGCATATGCTTAAAACACGGTCTGGATGAGCGACCGCCCACTCTAAAGATCGCATTCCGCCAAGCGATGGACCAACAGCGAGCAAATATCTTTCAATTCCAAGTTTATTTGAGAGTTCAATTTCAGCTTTTACTAAATCTCGAACTGTTAGGAAGGGAAATCTTGAGCCCCAACGCTTTCCATCAGGTGCAATTGATGAAGGCCCCGTGCTGCCTTGGCAACCTCCAATAACATTTGGACAGATAATGAAAAATTTATCTGTATCGAAAGGTAGACCCGGGCCAACCATCTGGGGCCACCAAGCCGGAACATCAGACCAACCAGTTAAGGCATGGTTGATTAAAATTGCATTTGAACGATCCGAATTCAATTCTCCCCAAGTTTGATAAGCAATCTTGACTTGCGGAAGTACATCGCCGGATTCGAGTTCAAGATCCCCTAAATCCAGGAACAACCGTTCGCCTGGTGGATGGTGCTCCAACCAGGCTCCGGTTACTTCATGATTCAAAGAGCTCACTTGGCAGCCGAGAAGGCTCTCTCCAAATCTGCCTTGATATCTGCAATGTTTTCAATTCCGAGGCTCAATCGAACTAACCCAGGCGTGACTCCTGCTGTTGCTTGTTCCTCTGGAGTGAGCTGTGAATGAGTAGTTGAGGCAGGATGAATCGCAAGCGAGCGAACATCTCCGATATTTGCAACATGCGAAAAGATATTTAGCGCTTCAATAAATTTCTTTCCGGCCTCTAAGCCACCCTTTATTTCAAATGAGAGAACTGCACCGCTTCCCTTTGGTGAGTACTTTTTTGCAAGAGCGTTCCATGGTGAGGATGGCAGCGATGCGTAATTTACTTTCTCTACTTGAGGGTGCTTTTCGAGCCATTCAGCTACGGCCTTAGCATTCGCAACATGGCGTTCAATTCGAATACTTAGCGTCTCCAAACCCTGAGCTAGAAGCCAGGCATTAAAGGGAGCAACCGCCGCGCCAATATCGCGGAGCAGGGTTAGTCGAATTTTGAAAATATAAGAGAGGTTTGCGCCAAATGCAGATCCAACTCCTAAGGCTTGAGCGTAGACCAAGCCGTGATAACTCGGATCTGGCTGATTGAAATTCTTGAAACGGTCCGGATATTTAGCAAAGTCGAAACGTCCCGCATCGACAATTGCACCGACTACAGCGTTTCCATGGCCCGACAAGAACTTTGTTGCCGAATGCACAACTACATCAGCCCCGAAATCAATTGGTCGAATCAAAAATGGCGTAGCTACTGTGTTGTCAACGATAAGTGGTACGCCAAAATCGTGGGCAATTTTTGCGACTGTTTCGATATCAAGAACGTCATTCTTTGGGTTTGCAATAGTCTCGCCAAAGAAAGCTTTGGTGTTCGGCTTTATAGCCTTTTTCCAGCTCTCCGGATCATCTGGATTCTCAACGAATGTGACTTCGATTCCAAATTTAGGCAGGGTGTAATGGAACAGGTTATAAGTGCCTCCGTAGAGCGAAGGTGAAGAGACGATATGGTCTCCGGCTTCTGCCACATTCAAGATTGCAAAAGTTGTCGCAGCAGACCCCGATGAAACCAATAGTGAGGCAACTCCGCCTTCAAGAGATGCAATTCTTTGTTCAATCGCATCTTGAGTCGGATTCATGATGCGGGTATAAATATTTCCAAGCTCAGCAAGACCAAATAAATCAGCTGCATGTTTGGTGTCACGGAATTGGTAAGCAGTTGTCTGATAGATCGGCAGCGCTCTCGCTCCAGTTGTTGGATCTGGAACTTGCCCTGCATGTATTTGACGAGTTTCGAATTCGGCATTGCTTACAGAAAATGTAGACATAAAACCCTCCCTGGGAGTTAGGGGGCCTTTGAGACCCACGCTTGTCAACGGCGCCTTGCAGTTGACCTGGTCTTCACCCGGAGCACCCCACCGTGGTGGAGGGTTGCCGTCCAGTTAGCCGGGGCTATGAACTGGAACTCATGACCTGAGGAGAGTTTAGAAAATCTCGCTTAAAAAGTCCACTTGTGGGATTTGATGCCGTGAGCGGCGCCCACCGCTTCGTAATAAATCTTTCCTTCATGTGTGTTTAAGCCAAGGGCTAACCCAGCATCTGCGCGCAAGGCTTCGCGCCACCCGAGATTGGCAAGTGCCAAGGTGTACTTCAAAGTTGCATTAGAGAGTGCGTAAGTTGAGGTAAATGGAACTGCACCCGGCATATTTGCCACGCAGTAGAAGACTGAATCATGAACTTTAAAGGTTGGTTCTGCGTGGGTCGTGGGGCGAGAATCCTCGAAGCATCCGCCTTGATCGATTGCGATATCGACTAATACAGAGCCAGGTTTCATTCGCTTGACTAAATCATTTGAGATTAGTTTTGGGGCTTTCGCGCCGTGGACGAGGACTGCTCCAATAATCAAATCTGATTGCAGCGCTTCTTCTTCAACCACGTGAGCGCTTGACATCAAAGTGGTGACGGCGCCACCAAAAATTTGATCAATCTCTTGAAGTCTTTTCTGGTTGGTATCCACCACTGTAACTTTTGCCCTCATGCCGTGAGCAATAGTGGCAGCAGCAAGTCCAGCACTTCCTCCCCCAATTACAAGAACTTTTGCAGGGCCAACGCCTGGGACGCCACCGAGTAATACACCTCTTCCTCCTGCGCTTTTCTGAAGCGCAGCAGCGCCGACTTGAGGTGCCATTCGGCCTGCGACCTCGCTCATTGGGGCAAGTAAGGGAAGCGTTCCATTTACTTCGACAGTTTCATATGCGATCGCAGTTATACCGCTTGATAGCAAAGCGTCAGTGCATTCTTTAGAGGCTGCGAGATGTAGGTAAGTGAAAAGTACTTGTCCGCTGCGCATTCGAGAATATTCAGATGCAATTGGCTCTTTAACTTTCAATATTAAATCGCAGCCCGACCAAAGTTCATCTGGAGAAGAGATTATCTTTGCTCCGACTCTTTGGAAATCTTCGTCACGGATTGCTGAACCTAGTCCAGCTCCGGCTTCAATAGAGACCGAATGTCCGCTGTTTACTAATTCGCGTGCGCCTGCAGGGGTTAAAGCGACTCGAAATTCATTGTTCTTAACTTCGCGCGGAACGCCGATGTTCATGCCGACATGTTACCCGAGAAAATTGCATCACAGACTTTGGGGTGTAACTCCTTGCGTAAGGATCGAAAAAGAGCTGGCGATTGACCGCTTTGGAAGACTTTTTGCAATAGTAATGCGAGTGCATAATTTGGTTGATCGTCGAGAGCCTTTTTCAGCGCTAAATTAGCTAGAGCACCATCACCTCGCTCATACGATGAGACCGCGAGCAAAGTCGCTGGCGCGGCGATGTAGTTCTTCGGCGCAATTCGCATTAACCATCTCCATGCTGAAAAAAATAGCTCTGATTCCTCTTCATCCATTATCCCGAGAGCAAAATCTCTGACTTGAAGATCGCAGAGACGCACTATTACCTTTGCAACGAGTTTCTGGTCCCTGCAGATTCCATCACATCGAAAATCTTGCATAAAATCTATTACGGCATTAGCGCCTTCGCGTTGAAATGGGGCGGGGTCTTGGTCGTAATCTATTTCGGAGATCAATTTGATTGCTTCAACTAACTTCGGTTGTGGTTCGCTATCAATGGAATCTGAAAGCGCCTCGAGTGAGGAGAAGGGGAAAGGTTTTCCCTTTGAAACTTCTTCAGCCGCAATTCTCGAGAGAGATAGTTCCGGTAAGGGAGAACCCTCGATTGGGCAACATAGTTCATCGCTACAGATCATTGAGCGCCAACGGCCAGCGACCACGATGATTGACTCGCGCAGATTCTTTCCGGATGCAGAGAGAGCCTCGGTAAGCGGCCGCAAAGTCGCCTCAGAATCATCACAAGTATCTGGAATGTATGTAACAAGTAGAACGTCTTGGTGTTCCGCTAACCGAGCGACAAGTGAATCAGCCTCGCTAACGCTTAGGTTTTCGGGGAAATCAATTCGGATAGCAAGTGAGATTGAATCATTCTCCAACGCTAATAGCACAATGCAGTCATCGGGTTGGTAGCCAATTAGGAACGGAATTGCGGATAGTAAATCAATAGGGCTAGATATTGTTGTCATAAGCAAAGCATCTGTCTTTGTTTTCACTAATTGTGAACACTTCTCAGATTCTGTGGAGAAGTTAATTGGTGAATTCTGTATTAGCAGCGTGGACCTTCAAACTCTCCTGAAAGTTCTGGCGAATGACGCCATTTATAGGGCCCGAAATTCCACCGGAGCTCCAAGTGCCGCTCCAAGTCACAAGTAGCCTCACGGTGGGAGCTCCCTCAGATTTATACGAATGGGTAATTGTCCCTAAGGGATAAGGAGCGCCCTGGCTAAAAGTTGAAATCGTAGATCCATCACCAAAATCCCAGATGTAGTTTGCCCGTAAGTCAATGCGAATGGGCACATCAAGAACCATCAAAACTGTTTGAAATCTATTGGGAACTGAAGTCATAAAATTTACCGGCTCACCACGAAGCGCACCGTTAGTTGGCTGGATTGTGATGGCTCCACCAGGGAGCAATTGACGAACTTGATCAGAGAGCGAACTTGCTTTTATCTTCTTAACGCGAGGCTTGACTGTAACTTTTGGCTTTGGAGATGGCTTTGGCTTTAGATTTGGTTTAGAGGCCTTTGGAAGATATGGAATCAATATTTTTGGTTTAACACGGGCTTTACTAGTTTTTGGCAAAGGCGGTTTTGATGGAATCGGTTTTGAAGGAAGAGGTTTTGGTTTAGTTGTTGCTTTGGAGCCTGGCTTTCCTTTCTGTACTGTGATTATGACGCTCTTCTCGTCAGTAGTAACGCCAATACAAGTACCTCCTTTACATTGTTTTCCTTCAGCGGAAGGTATAAATGTGAGCAATAAGGCCATTTGGAGATAAATTACAAATTTCACAATCGGAAGTTATTCTCAATAAAGTTCAATCAAGTAGACATATCAAATAGTTGTGCAAAACTTCTCGCTATGGCGGTGCGCGATGGCGATGGTTGGGTGGAATGCAGATGCGGAGATCGCCATTGGGGCAAACATGGTGCCGCCGGTCTCTTGATCTTTCGTAGCGATGAAGTTTTGCTGCAACATAGAGCGCCCTGGGTTCACAATGGAGATACCTGGGGAATCCCGGGTGGCGCACGAGATTCTCATGAGAGCTCGTTAGATGCTGCTCTACGTGAAAGTTTTGAGGAGATTGGAATCGACACCAGCCTGGTAATAGCGATGTTCAGCCATCTTGATGACCACGTCGATTGGCGATACGAGACGATTGTTGCGCGAGTAACGGGAGATTTAGGTGACTTTCAGAAGAATCATGAGACGCTCGATCTAAAGTGGTTCAAGCTCTCAGAGGTTGGTTCTACACAATTACACCCTAGTTTTTCAAGAAGTTGGCCCCGCTTGAAAGAATTACTTCTTGAAAATAATTATTGAAACTGTTTATTTAATCTTCTAAGGGAATCTCTAACAATTTGGCCATCGCTTGTGCGCCAGAGTGGTGGCATCGAATTCAAGAGTATTGAGCCATATCGCCTAGTAACAATTCGAGAATCAAGGATAGCGACCACTCCCCGATCATCTATAGATCTGATTAATCTTCCAGTTCCCTGCGCCAATAAGAGTGCCGCTCTCGGTAATGAAACCTCCATAAAACCAGAGCCACCTGCTTCATCAATTTCTTTCGCTCGCGCAGAAATAACTGGATCGTCAGGTCGGGGGAATGGAATTCGATCGATCGCAACCAGAGTGCAGGATGGCCCTGGGACATCTACGCCTTGCCAAAGACTTAAGGTTCCAAGAAGTATCGAAGTTGGATCTTCGGCAAAACGTTCCACTAGAGCTCCGGCGCTATCGCCTTTGCGTTGTGTAATAACCTGAATCGGTAATTCGGCAAGCACTCTCCTTAGATGCTCATCAGCCATCTCTACCCCTCGCCAAGAAGAAAAGAGAGCCAAAGTTCTACCGCCAGCAGCATCGATAAGTTCGCCAAGTTCAACTAACGCCTCTTTACTTGGGCCATCTCTTCCTGGCTCGGGAATATTTCTTGGTAGATAAAGAACTCCTTGATTGGCAAAATCAAACGGTGAGCCAACATCCATCGTCTGAACATTTGATGGATCAACTACGCTCTGGCCACTTTCATCACCTTCAGAATCTTCATATATTCCAAGATTCTTTGAAATCGCATTGAAACTATTGCCAACGGTTAGTGTGGCGCTAGTAGCAATAACCGGTGACTTTGAAAATAAGTTATCTCTCAGGACTTTGGAAACTTCTAGTGGCGCAAGATAGAGCGTTGCAAAATTGGGCTCAATCCATAACACGCTTCCATCTCCCGACTTGAGGAGCTTGCTCGAAGTTGTCTTTATCTCATTGATAGCGCCTTTAACTCTCGCGCGCTCTGCCATGGCATCTGGGTCGATAATCGCCTCATCGGAATTAAATGCGCTAACAACTGCCTCAGCTGATTCCTTGAGTTTTCTAACGGGAGCAAAGAGCGCATCGGGCAGTTCGGTTAGCCGCCGCTCTTCATCACCGCTTACGGCAAACTCGCGGAGGAAATCTGATAACGCCTCGCCGAAACTCTCTCCGGCTTTATTGAAGTTTTCTGCCAACTTCCCTGGCATATGTCGGCGAAGCATGGTCGCTGCCCTACTAACTCTCCCGGCTGTTAATTCTTCAGTCACAGCCTGCGTTGTGCGATCCATAAACTCGTGTGCTTCGTCCAAAATCACTGCATCGCGCTCGGGCAAAATTGGGTGTGAATCGACAATCTCAATCGCCAACAGAGTGTGATTAGTGACGACGATATCTGCATCTTGAGCCTTTGCCTTTGCTTTAACTGCGAAACATTCTGAGCCGAAAGCGCAATCATCAGCGCCAAGACATTCACGCCCTGAAGTTGAGTTCGCTAACCAGACTCGGCGGTCAACATCTGGGGCATCATCCCGATCACCGCTAATTCCGGGTTTTGCGGCCCAGTCGCGTAACCGTTTTGCATCTTTTTCTAGAGAGGAAATTTCAAGAAGGATTTCGCCATCTGGCTGCTCTTCTGCAACGCTCATTTTCTGTAGACATAAGTAATTTCCGACTCCTTTATAAACAGCAAAAGAGATCTCTCGATTTAATACCTTTTCCAGCGCAAGTTTTACCCGCGGCAGATCTCTCTCTACGAGCTGTCTCTGGAGCGCGAGCGTTGCAGTCGCAACCAGGATTCGTTTTCCATGAACCAATGCAGGAACAAGATATGCAAGTGATTTTCCCGTTCCAGTTCCAGCCTGAACGAGTAAATGGTGTCTATCGGAGAGGGCATTCGCGACAGCTTCTGCCATCTTCAGTTGGCCAGGACGTGGCGAACCGTTGATGGCAGAGACTGCTGCATCTAAAGCTTCGCGGACTCGATCTAGGTTCACGATGGAACCCTATGCGAAAGGGTCAGCGCTATATTGATTAGCTACAGCCGGATGTTGAACCGCAACCTTCGCAGACATAGCACGCTCCGGAAGCTCGCATCTTCACGCCACATGTGACGCAGAGCGGAGCATCTGATTTAACTCCGGAAATCTTCTCGAGAAGTTCTGTAGAAGATCCGACGTTAATCGGCGCAGATTCAATCTTCACTTCAACCGGTTTCTTTTCGCTCTTTGGTGCAGCTTCGATCTCGAGAGCTTCAATCGGTTGGGCTTTTGCGTACTCGCCACTTTCCAATGAGTTTGCGCGCTCTGCGGAAGTGAAAATTCCATATGAAGAGCGGACATCATGTGGCAGGTAATCAAGAGCTAATCTGCGGAAGATGTAATCCATCATCGACTGAGCCATTCTGATATCTGGATCATCAGTCATGCCAGCTGGCTCGAATCGTGAGTTTGTGAATTTCTGGACATAAGTCTCAAGTGGTACGCCGTATTGAAGCCCCACTGATACTGCTATCGAGAAGGCATCCATCACGCCGGCGAGAGTTGAGCCTTGTTTTCCAAGTTTTAGGAAGATCTCGCCAAGTTGGCCATCTTCGTAAGTGCCAGCAGTCATGTAACCCTCAGCGCCACCAACAGCAAACGAGGTTGTTCTCGATGGTCGTGACTTTGGAAGTCGCTTGCGAGTTGCAGGAGCTGGTGCTGAAGCTTCAGCGGTATCGCTCTTTGGGGTCGCCTTAGCATCAGAGAGAGGTTGGCCAACTTTGCAGTTATCGCGATAGATCGCGATTGCTTTAAGGCCTAATTTCCAGCCTTCGTAATAAACCTCTTCTACCTCTTCGATGGTGGCATCAGCAGGCAGATTCACCGTCTTGGAGATTGCGCCAGATAGGAATGGCTGGCATGCGGCCATCATTCGAACGTGGCCCATTGGAGCAATAGATCTTGCGCCAAGCGCGCAATCAAAGACATCGTAATGCTCTGGTTTCAAGCCAGGGGCATCAATGACATGACCATTAGCGGTGATGTATTCAACGATCGCTTCAATTGTCTCTTCGGTGTAACCGAGCTTGCGAAGCGCTTGTGGAACTGTCAGGTTAACAATTTGCATTGAACCGCCGCCAACTAGTTTTTTGAACTTGACCAATGAAAAGTCAGGTTCAATACCTGTGGTGTCACAATCCATCATCAATCCAATGGTTCCGGTTGGGGCGAGAACTGATGCTTGCGCGTTGCGCCATCCATTCTTCTCACCAATTGCAAGGCAGCCATCCCATTGCTTATTTGCCTCAGTCCAAACATCGCGATCTAGAGTTGATACCGACTTTGCTGAGAGCGATGCGGCTTGATGCTTCTTCATGACACGGGTGTGCGGAGCAGCGTTTCGTGCAAACCCTTCATAGGGGCCAACGATTCCGGCGATTTCTGCGGAACGACGATAAGAAGTTCCTGTCATCAGAGAGGTGATTGCGCCAGCTAGCGCACGACCGCCATCGGAATCATATGCAAGTCCGGATGCCATCAATAGGGCGCCGAGGTTTGCGTATCCAATTCCAAGTTGGCGATATGCACGAGTAGTTACGCCGATAGCTTCTGTTGGGAAATCAGCGAAGCAGATTGAGATATCCATCGCAGTGATGATTAATTCAACTGACTTTACAAAATTTTTCGCATCAAATGAACCATCACTCTTTAAAAACTTCATTAAGTTTAAAGATGCAAGGTTGCAAGATGAATTATCAAGTGACATATATTCTGAGCATGGGTTGGATGCATTAATCCGGCCAGTCTCAGGATTGGTGTGCCAATCGTTTATCGTTGTGTCGTATTGGATGCCAGGATCAGCACAAGCCCAAGCAGCTTCTGCCATTTTTCGGAATAGTTGTTTTGCATCAACTTCTTCGATGATTTCACCGGTTGATCTAGCGCGTAGACCGAATTTTGCACCATTCTCATAAGCGCGCATAAAGTCATCATTTACGCGAACTGAGTTATTTGCGTTCTGGTACTGGACTGAAATCACATCTTTTCCGCCGAGATCCATATCGAATCCTGCATCTCGGAGTACGCGAATCTTGTCCTCTTCGCGAACTTTGGTTTCGATGAACTCTTCGATATCTGGGTGGTCAACATCTAGAACCACCATTTTGGCGGCGCGACGTGTAGCACCTCCGGACTTGATAGTGCCAGCAGATGCATCAGCGCCTCGCATAAATGAAACTGGACCAGATGCAGTTCCGCCGGAACGGAGAAGTTCCTTTGAAGAACGAATTCGAGAGAGATTAAGTCCAGCGCCAGAGCCGCCTTTGAAAATCATTCCTTCTTCGCGATACCAGTTGAGAATTGAATCCATGGTGTCGTCAACAGAGAGAATAAAGCAAGCGGAAACTTGTTGTGGAGCAGTGGTGCCTACGTTGAACCAGACTGGAGAATTAAATGAGAAGATCTGGTGAAGGAGCATGTAGGTGATTTCATGTTCGAAAACTTCAGCATCTTGTGGTGAAGCAAAATAACCGTGTTCTTTTCCAGCTTTTGTGTAGGTAAGAACGACTCTGTCAATAACTTGCTTGAGTGACCACTCGCGATTGTCATGGCCGACGGCGCCACGAAAATACTTCGTCGTTACGATCGTGGATGCATTTACCGACCAGAAGTCAGGAAACTCAACGCCCTTCTGCTCGAAGACCGTCTCGCCGGTCTTCCAGTTACTCTGTACAACATCTCGACGCTCCCAAATAACTTGGTCGTATGGGTGCACTCCAGGTGTGCTGAAGACTCGTTCTATCTGGAGTCCTTTTCCAACTTTATTTTTGGCCGTTGGGCGATTGATCACCGTGTCCGACATTCTCTGTTTCTCCAATTTCTTCTAGGAATCTTAAGTTTTTTATTTATTGCTGGTATTGCTTTATTAAGTTCTTCTCAACTACTTATCGGACACATCATTTGAGTTGCGGGGAAGAAACTTGCGGTTTTGATACTGAAGCTTTCTCTGAAGGTATAGCGCGGAGAAGTGCGATCTCACCTTCGAAATCTTCAAGGGAGGAGAAGTTACGGTATACAGAGGCATATCGCAGGTAAGCCACCTCATCTAATTCACGGAGAGGTGAGAGAATTGCCATACCGACTTCTTGAGCTTCGATCTCGGCCTGGCCGGTAGCGCGCAGAGTTTCCTCCACTCGCTGGGCAAGTAGCGCAAGATCATCATCTGAGACAGGTCGGTTCTGGCATGCCTTTCGGACGCCATTGATTACCTTCTCGCGACTGAACGGCTCGGCCGCCCCGCTGCGCTTGATGATGGAGAGAACTGAGGTCTCCTGGGTTGAGAAGCGCGAACCACAGTTGGTGCACTCACGGCGCCGCCTGATAGAGGTTCCCTCATCAACCGGCCTGGAGTCGATTACTCGAGACTCCTCATTTCGGCAGAAGGGGCAGTTCACGGCGTGTCGTTCCTCTCAATACTGAAAATATCTAGATTTCGGGTGTATTAGCGATTCTCCCTCGAACCACTACTTATGGAAGTATATCAGCTTCCAACCCCAATATCTAGGGGTAAGAGTAAAGCAAGGGTTTAGAGTTTTCAATGAGGTGAGAAGTTGCTTAAGGGCGTGTCGGTAAGAACAACTTCTGTCCAGCGTTTACTTCTGGGCTTTTCAAATTATTTACTTCGATGATCTCATCTACCAACTCTCGTCTATCACCATCACTTATATTCGCAGCAATAGACCAGAGCGTCTCGCCAGGTTTAACAGTGACCTTTATATAGGGCGAATCCGAGCTCTGGCTCGAAGCCTGTGAGCCAGTAGCAAGCGAGAATCCCGCCAATAGGAGGATGGAGAGCGATGCGATAACCGCCATGCGGGCCAAGAATCGACCGCGGCGAGTAAGGCGGGGGCCGTTACTCGTACTTATAGACGGATAGATGGCGATAGTCGTCATCGTTCTCTCCTCATAAAGAACGATCGTTGAGAGTGGGGATACTCTTCGAACGTCTGTTCTAAAGTAAAGATTACTCCCTACCACCGACATCGGCAAGCCAATTTAGAACATTTGTTTGAATTTTTCGTAAATCTGTTCTAAACTTGAGTTATGGCAAAGAAACCACTTCCTCGCGTTACCGAACTGCCCGATGGCCCAGTTGATGAGAATGGCTTAACGCCCCGTCAGCTTAAAATCCTGCAAGCAATCAAGAGCGCTATGGAAGATAACGGCTATCCACCCTCGATGCGAGAGATTGGAGAAGCTGCTGGTCTCGCCTCACCATCTAGCGTGAAATACCAACTTGAAGCTCTCGAGGCAAAAGGTTGGATCCGCAGAGACCCTTCACGAGGTCGTGCGCTTGAAGTGCTAACACCAGATGACAAATTTGAAGATATCTCTCCAGAGCGAACACATAATGTTCCCCTTGTGGGTCGCATTGCCGCCGGTGGCCCAATATTGGCGGAACAGAACGTTGAAGAACTTCTCCCCTTGCCTGC